>JBKGYG010000006.1:0-41040 GCA_046546235.1 Eubacteriales bacterium
TGCTTTTGTGTCTATTATTATTGTTTGAGGTCTTGATTTGTCTGATTCGTTTTCTGATATATCCTCTGCTGTTATTTCATATGTGTAGGTTGTGTTTGTTTGGGGTGTGTTGTCTGTATATGTTGTTTTAGTTGTTGTAGTTAGTAGTTCTTCATTTCTATATATGTTATAGTGTTTTACTTCTTGGTTGTCTGTTGATTCGTCCCATGATAATTCTATTGTTTTTGTTTCTGTTATTTGAATTTCTTTTAGTTCTGGGGTTGTTGGTGCTTCTGTGTCTTTTTCTGTTGTTATGTCTTCTGTGTTGGTCTTAGTTGTTTCGTTTTTGCTTGTGTCTACTGCTGTTATTGTGTATGTGTACGTTGTTCCATCTTTTAGGTCTGTATCTGTGTATGTTCTTTCTCCAGTTGTTGCTATTTGTTCTCCATCTCTATATATGGCATAGTAATCTAATTCTACATTGTCTGTAGATTTATTCCATTCTATTGTTATTGTGTTCATTGTTTTTTCTATTGTTGTTATTTCTGGGGTTGTTGGTGCCTCTGTGTCTCCTTTGGTTTTTATTGTTTCTGTTATTCCTTCTGATGTTTCGCCTTTTTGATTTGTTGTTTTTATTTCGTATGTGTAGGCTGTTTCTTTTTCTAATTCTGTATCTGTGTATGTTGTTTCTTCTGTTTTTCCTATTTCTTCTCCATCTCTATATATTATATATTTTTTTTCTTGGTTATGGTTTTGTGATGGTTCTTGCCATTCTAAGGTTATTTCGTTCATTGTTATTTTGGTTGCTATTATGTGTGTTGGTGGTTCTGGGGGTAAGTTTTCTTCTGTTGTTGTTTTTATTTTTGTTTTTTCTGATGTGTTTTCTTTTGTGTCTTTTGCTTGGATCTCATAGGTATAGGTTTTCCCTTCTTCTAATCCTGTGTCTGTGTATGTTGTTTTTTCTGTTCTTCCTATTTCTTCTTCATCTCTATATATTATATAGGTTTTTATTCCTATTTCACTTGTTGATTCTTCCCATCCTAGCGTTATTTCTTCTGTTGTTATTTGTATTGCTTCTATATTTGTTGGTGCTGTTGGTGGTTGTGTTGTTGGATCTTCTGCTTTTGTTGTTATTGTTATTGTGCTTACATTGGATGATTGTCCTGTTTCGCTTTTTGCTTGTATGTCATATGTGTAGCTTTGTTCTGGTGTTAGAGCTACATCTGTGTAATTTAGTGTTGTTGTTCTTCCTATTTCTTCTCCGTCTCTATATATTATGTAGTAATATGTTTCTTCTTCATTGGTTTTTGTTTCCCAGCTTAAGTCTACAGTGGTTGTTGTTATGTTAGTTGCTTTTATTTCTCCTATGGTTATAGGAGGAGCATCTTCTTCATATGTGTTGGTATATAGTTTGTAATTGGTTGGGTTTGTTGTTATATTGCCTGGGGTCCCTTGGAAGTCGATTGTTATAGCTTGTCCTTTTTCTATGTTTGAGTTGTAACCTGCGTTTGTTATTTTGTAGTGGTTATCTGTTTGTTCTATTATGTTTGCATTATCGAAGCTAGTTATATTGTAATCGTAATCAAATTCTATTATCCAATCTTCTATTGCTGTGTCTGTTAAGTTGTCTATAGTTATTGAACCTTGATGCCCTGTTTCCCAGTCATTGCTTATATTAAAGTCTATATTGTATTGGCTGTTTGTTAGTTCTTTTTGTTTTGGTTTATTCATTCTTATATTTGTTGGTGGTTCTTCTATATCCCCTGGTGTTCCTGTGAATCCAAAAGTTATGTTTTCTCCTGGGGCTATTTTCTGATTGTAGTCTAGTGATTTTATTGTATAATTGTCTTTTTCTTGGTTTTCTATACTTGCTGACCATATGTTGTCTATTTGATGTGAAAAGTCAAAGGATAGAGACCACCCTTCTATTGGTTCTGTCCCTGTGTTTATGATTTTCATTTGTCCTGCATATCCTGTTCCCCAGTCACTTGTTATTGTGAATTCTAAATCGAAGTTCTCAAATGTCTTATAATAGACTTTGTCATTATTTGTTGGTTCCATTGCTAGCGTTGTTCTAGGTGGTAATATAAGTGTAGCAATAGTTGTTAATATTAGCGTCATTGCTAATATTTTTTTTGCTATTTGCATGTTCCCCTCATTCCTTCCGTTTATTGTTTATTATTTAATATTAACTTGCCCATGTATCGCCAAATACGGGCGGTACGCAAGTTGCAATTAAAGCCCTCTTTTTAGATAATTGTGCTTAGGACTTGTTCCAATTTAGACTATTGTTTTTTATTCAAGTAACTTGTATGGGTGTTTTTAAAATTTGAATTTTTAGATGTTGTTTTAGTTTTATGATTAGTTTAAGATTAGTTTTTTGATTTGTATTCTTAAAGAAGAATTTACCTTTTTTATCTTATCATATTTTATATGTTTTTGTAACTTTTTTTAATTTTTTATATTATTTGATATTCTATCTGTATTATGAGTAAAGTCAGTTTTTATGTTAATTATAATAGAGAAATATATATACAAATATTTGATCTAACATTTTGTATATATATTTCTCTACGAAAAATTTCTAATTATTATTTTATCTACAATCTGACTTATTATTTTATAATAATAAGTGCTTGTTTCCCATATTGGTCATATGCATTTTTAAATTCACTTATTGGTTTTCTATCCATAATTGCTTTTGATGGATCATTATAGTATATGTAGTTTTCATTATAACCTACAATAACTACTGCATGTTCTGTATAACTTATCTCCATAATTCCATTAGGCGTTAACCAATGATGGATTAAGTTTTCTGGAACTTCATTGTAATTATTAGCAACATTTATCCATATTGGAATATTTTTGTCTAAGTAATAGTATAAGTCTTCTAGCTCTGTTCCTGTAAGGTTATGGATGTTATCCTTATCGATGTAGGTCTCCATTAAAGCCTGTACTGGCTCATGGTATGCTCCTATTCCTGGGTTATTTATATTATGCATGTCTCCAACAAATCCCTTATGCATATCTCCATAACTAATCATATTATCAGTTATAGTATAAGGAACATCATCCCTTATTAGTTCATCTGCTAGTTGCATTTTATTAGCCTCAATACCGTAAAAGTTTAATAGCATTATTAGACTTACAACTTCACAACCTCTAGGCAGCTCAGGATATTGGGGTATAACTGGAACTCCTGATATAATATTTTTATTGTTATTGGTTAAACTTTGTTCATTAATTATACTATAAGACTTAGATGTAGAAATATACTTTTGTTTATATCCATGAAGGTCATTGTATAATATATTCCCTTCATCTACTAATATAAATGGAAGGTCTGATGTCATTCTTTCATCTAACAGTGTAACTATATCTTCTTTTGTTTGTACATTAAAATACAAAAACGATATTATAAATATTATAGTAAGTATAATTGTTTTATATATAATACGCTTCAATTAATTCACGTCCTTATATTGAACTTATTTATCTATCCTCTAATTACTTCAAACTAAAAATATCAAAAATCGACACCCCTTGTCAATGATTAAAAAATACCACTTGTAAATGTTTCCTATATACTAAAAAAAGGTCACTTAATCCTTTTATTAAGGATATTAGTAACCTTTAATTAATTTCTATAGTTAATTTAATTTGCATGTTATAATCTATTCTCTGTCAAGTATAATAATCTTAACATCATCTAACGAATTTATTATTTTATTCCTTACATCTTTTTTTAGTAATTGTCTTACTTTATTTTCCATTGTTTCTCCTAATAACAAATGTGTTATCTTTAAATCTTTAATTGTTTTAACAATTCTTGTTGGGATATCTTGATCACTAATAAAGTGAACCTCTCCACCAAGCTCTTTGCCCATTTCAAATAATTTCTCTAATAGAATAACTGCTTCTTCTTGATCAAATATTGACATCCCTTTTTCAATATGTAGTATATGTAATTCAGCATTTTCTTTAGATGCCAATTCAGAACCTTCTTTTATGAGACGCATAGAATTTTGTTGTATTGTTATGCATACAAGAACTTTATTCTTCATAATTTCACCTCAGTAAAATTTACTTATCTACTGTATAATACCATATAATCCAGATTAATAATAATGTAATTATTTTACATATCTTTTAACTATCTTTTTCACAATATATTTTTGAAGTCGCCTGAAATTCCTCTCTTGGTTTAATAATTATTAGTCCTGACTTTTTAGGACTGATTAAATTCGGGGCATTAATTTTACAGGTTTGTGGTTCTATACTTATATATTTACCATTTTTATTGTTATTCCATATCATCCAATATTTATAAATTTGATCAACTTCATAAATTATCCGTATTTTTTGCTGAGTATCTTCTAAAATTGCTCCATGAAAATTAAGATTATCTTTATCTTTAACTATATTATTTGCCGTATAATGATGATCTAAAGCTTCGTATAACGGATAATAGCCTTTTTTATCCCTCATTTTTGCCTCATGTTCTTTTAATTCAGCTTCCATTCCTATTGGCAAACTACGTTCATTTAATTCTATTCTTCTACCTATCGATAGTCTTAGCCTAATTCTTTCTTTCTTACTCCTTGGATGGAACAACAAATTAAACGTTGTATGATAGCCTAATAAAAGAGGCATAGGCTCATTATCCATGTTTTTAATATAAGCTTCTTGATATACCCCTTCTCTTGTAAATTTATAAGTAAGTTTAAATACAAAGTTATGAGGATATGATTTAAAATCTCTACTCTTTTTGTTATGTTTATATGTAAGCTCTACACAAATATTTTTGTTGTCAATTATTTCTTGTTTAGTAACTTCCCACTTAGTTCTAGATAAAAACCCATGTAATGAATTTTTATTTTTTCTATCTCTAATAGGGAATTTATAAAGCTTATCATTAAACGAAAATTTCCCTTCATCTAGTCTATTTGGTGGGAAAAGAACCGGCATCCCATAAGCATAATGCATCTTTTTGTCCTTACATTGTCGTTTTGTTGAAGGTTTATGTAAAATATTAATGTCATAATCTTTATGCCGTAATTCTATGAGGTTCCCTCCTACTCTCGGTATAATTCTACCCTCATATGGTCCGTTTTGAACATGAATACAATCAAGACCATTCCAGTTTTCTTTTTCAAAACTTATCTTACACAACTTAATCAACTCCAAACTTTACATTAGTTAACCCATAAATCAAAGAATCTAACACATTTTACTTTAACTTAAGGTGTTTCTCTGTTATCTCTATTATACATAATATTTCCTTTTTATGTAACAAAATAAAAAAATAATAACAAAAACCTATACCAAAAAATTGGTATAGGTATATTAATAATTGATGAATTTTTAGTAATAACTATAATAATCGGAACTATAAGGATATCTGTATCTTGGTCTTCTTCGCCTTCTATAATATCTTCTTCTTCTACCAAAAATCTCATTAAGCAACATCACTTGTATTAAATCTCTTAAACCAAACCGTCTATATCCAAACTGTTGTGATTCAACTTCTTCGTCTTTTTTTTCATCACTTACTTCATTTATTCTAACAGCTGGATCTTCCATAACTCGCTCATAGATTTTTTCTGATATCATGTTTACTGCTTCTCTATCTGGATATTCATCATACATATAACTTCCATCGTACTCCATTTTATCACATTCTTCGTCTATATAATACTGTATTTGTTTTGCAAGGTCTGGATACATTTTTTTCATATAGTCTAAATCCATTTCATCTATCCCATCATTATCTTCGAATGGTAGTTGAACAGGAGTTGTTTGATAGTTATAGTATAGACCTCTTCTCTTATCGTATGGCATATAAGGATAGTACATATTTGAATAATCGTAATTTTTATCCACTTTTAATTCCCCCTTAGTTATTTCAATATCAATATATGCTTGGGAATTAATTTCGTTCATATAGACAACCACATTTTCTCAATAGCTAATCTTTTATTCTATCTTAATATCCAACACTTATAATAGGTGAAGCTAAGTGTAATATTGTTTTATCTTCTTTTTCATTAAACGTAAACGCAACATCAACATTTATCTTTTTCCCATTGCTTACAATGTATTCATCTATATAAGGTGCATATCCATAAATGCTGTATATGTCATCTGTTATAAATTCCTCTTGTTTTTTTGCATTAATAGAATCCATTAATTCATCAGTTAATTCCTTCCTTGTTTCGCTAGATACTCTTCCTTTTTTTTCACCGATTATATCTACTGATATATGAGAATCTATCCCTTCAACATTTAAAATATCTCTAATTATATTTTTATAGTGAATAACACTATCGATGTCTTTTGTTAATGAAATATCCATTATTATATAGTTTTCTACTTCTAAAATGTTTTCTTCAACTGGTTTTTCCATAGAGACAATTTTTATAGAAGTTCTAGCATTTTTTGATTCTTTAGATAATTTTACTTCCTGAAAAACACCTTCATCTATCTCTGAGAATTCATAAGGCGATTTTATAGGTATTTGTTTAGCTAATTTTTCTAGTGCATTTTGCTTATCTTCTTTGGTCATATATGTTTTATTATATATACCCCAAACACTTACCTGACTCTCTTTTAATTCAAAAGTAGTCTTATTAAATGCTGAAACTAATTCGTCTTCACCTTTATAAAAGTAATTACCTGAATATTGATAAGCAACTACAAAGATAACTATAAATATTATGTAAAAAAATTGTTTTTTGTCCATAAAAATCCCCCTTTGTTCATTCTTTTATAGGAATTATAATTCCTTTGCTTTTCTAAAGTATGAACAAAGAGGTATTGTTTTATACAATAATCCTTTTAAAATTAATTCTACTTAGTTTCATATATTTGCTCCAAAACTCGTGATAATAATATAGCACATTCTTCTCTTGTTGCTTTTTTATTAGGCGTATATGGTTTAGAAAATAAATCTTCTTCCTTAATAATACCCTTCTGATATAAAGAAACATAGTTATCATTGCTCCAATGTTCCTTTATAGGATATTCTACATTTTGTTCTGTTCCATTTAGCACTCTAAATGTTCTATCTATAACAGCTATAACTTCGCTTATAGTAATATCATCTTTTGGAGAAAATTCTCCATTTCCTCTACCTACTAGTATCTTTTTTTCTGCCAAAGTAATAATATAATCTTTAGCCCAATCTGAATCATTAACATCATAAAAAGTTGATTCTAAATTTTGCTCTATTTCATAGTTAGCTGCTCGTACAACCATTGTAGCAAATTCTTCCCTTGTTACTTTTTCATCACCACGAAATGTTTTATCAGGGTATCCAGATATCACCCCTCTATCATATAAATGTATAATATGGTCTTTCTTCTCAACATTTTTTGGTAAATCTAATAATTTACTTGTATTATTTTTTTGTTCTTTTACTACAATCTTTAATGGAAATTTGATTTTATCATTTTTAATAAACATTTTATTACTTTCTACGACATCATTCCCTATTCTATAGCTTACTTCAACTTTATTTTCATTAATAATTGAATATCCTGTTATTTGTATAGATTTTGTTTCGTCTTCATCATACCATTTTAATATAACGTATCCACCATTATCACTAATTTGTTCAAAGTCATAAATCACACGTTGTTCTGCCATTAATTTATTTAATGGTATAATTGAAATTAATACTAATACAGTTATTACGATTTTTTTATACATTACATTCCCTCCTACTGTAATGTGAATAATTGATTTAGTAGAACGAACATTTCCCCATATGTTAATGAACTAGTTGGTCTTATCCCATTTGGATCTGAAATAAATCCTTGATCTATTCCTATTGCTAATTCATCTTGATAATCAGCCTCTATTTCATCTATTTCTGCAATTAAATCTTTTGAATCATTACTTGGTGTAAGTGCTTTCCCTGTTAATTGTTGAAACAATTTTAATGTCATATAAAATGCTTCTTGCCTTGTTATCTCATTTGAAATATCAACATCATTAATCAGGATTTTTGATTTTAAGAACTTTTCTTTATTTTCATGTGTAATTCTTTGGTTCAAATTAATAGTTGCATTCCCCTGCAGTAAATCTGATGCTATATTTAAGTAATCTGAATATGTGACTTTACCGTTCAAGTCTTGGTTAACACCTAAAATATTGGTTTTGTTTAATACAGCCTCTCTATAAGGCAACGCCCAATGATCCTTTTGTATAGGTTGTTTATGATAGGTCAAATAACTATAAAACACACCTAATTCATTAGTGGATAAGCTTAAATTATCATCATATTTATTAAAGTTTGATGGTTTAACATCCCAACCTATTTTATCTTGATCCCAATGAACTACTTCAACCACTTGATTAAGTGACCCATATCTATCAGTATCAATATTAATACTAATGGGTTTATCTATTTGTTTTATTGCCTTATTTCCTTTACTTGTTACCATTTGCATTGAGAACTCTTGAGGAAGTGTTAATGGTAAAAATAACTCATTACTAGCATTTCCTCTTTCCAAAATATATGGAGACTGTTCCTTAATAGTTAACCTAATAGTTGGACTCTCATTATACTGGTTAACTTGTTGATAAATATAACTATCAATACTATCTATTGGAATTGATAATTTGGTATCACCAGTATTTACAGTTAAATTAATACCCCTTTCTTTAAATCCATCCCAAAGTCTATATGGTATCTCTACTGTCCTTGTTGCAATTGGTTTGTTTTTGTATTCACTTACATCAATGTTATATTCATACACATTATCGTTTATTAGAGAACTTATTAATCTTTCCACAATAAAGCTGTCGAAACCACCACTCGAATCATGTTGATTATATCTAAATCTATGTGTCAAGTGCTTCTCATTAGGGTCATATATTGTTTCATAATACTCATCTGGTAATATTATTAATTCATCAGCAGGATTGCCATCATATTCGTTAGAGCTTGGCAAAGTTAGTAAAGCTATTGTGGGCGAGTAATAAGTTGATTTTTTAGTAATATTCTGTTCTTCTTCTCCTTCAAGTATTACTCTTGTTTTAAGTCTAAAATAATATCTCCTATTCGGTATTAATTCGTTTACAACTATTAGATTCTTACGAAGTTTTTCAACATTAGAAGGTAATATATCATCATTCCCATCTGTCAGTTCTACATATTGAGCATCTATAAACTGAGGGTTATCTGAAATCTCTACTATATAAGTAAAAGATTTCTTAATCTTAGCGTCTTCGTATTCCTCAGGTTTATCATCTGGATGTAGTAACCATTCTAAAGATAGAAACTCTTCTCCTTGATTTTCATCATAGTCAAAAGGCTTTAAGCTATCTAGGGAAGCTAAACCTATTCCCCTTGGAGGCACAGGGGGTTGAATATCGTTTGTATTCACAATAACAGCATTACTCCATGCTGATTTTTGTTGAGTATCAGGTTGAATCGCTCTAATCCAAAAATAATACTCTGTATTTGGAAATAAATCTTTGACTTGTTGTTCATAGTATCTTCCATCAGTAGGATAATTTGAATCATCCTTCCCAGGAAGTTCAATTTCAACAATATCTGAATCTGCTATATCTTCATTTGTTGACATTCTTAATTCGTATGTAAAATCTGTGTTGTACTTCCATGATAAACTCGCCGATATATCTGTATAATCAGATATATATAAGCTTGGAACTGTTGGATCAGGACTAATATCAGGATCCTCTGGTTCAGTTATAATCACAACCGGTGTTGGCGAATGAGCTTGTAATATTTCCCCTGTATAATCAATTCTATAAGGGTGAAGCAAAAATAAATATTGTGTATTTGGTAATAGCCCATCTTCAGTATAGAAAAGTGAATTACTATTATCTTCATCTTCTATAGGATTTATTTCTTTCCAGTCAATGGGGTTAGACTCTTCTTCGTCTTCTTTCATTAATTGTCTAATGTAATCGTTTATATCATAATTTGGATCAGTTTTCTTAAGATTATCAATCGTTGATTTTACATCTTCATAAGGTATCTTATGGAACTTATAATCAACATCAGATAAACCAAATGAGTCCTTCCCAAGATTAATTTCTCTTAATATATATTCAAACTCTTCACTTTTTAAATCTTCTAAATATTGTTTTAGCCTTGTGGCTTCATGTTCATTTCGATATATTGGAAAATACTCGGCATCTTCCATTTTAGATATACTTATATTCCCTTCTTCATCTACCCATATCTCTGTAGCCCAGTTATCTATTTCTGGATATTGATTAGTATCCTTGGCAATTATTTCCCACCAGTTTTCTCGCCATTCTATGGTACTTGAAGTTTCAGTAGCATCTTCACTTCTTACTTTTAATGGCGGTTTTACAATAGTTGGCGGAGCATATATATCCCCTTCATCATCAAAATATATAGGTATAATATTGGCCTCAGACCTTGCTTCTTCATCTCCCCACTCTTTTGATGCAACTATTTTTATATAATACAGTTGGTTCGGGACAATATTTTGTAAGTTAGACTCATCAGAATCATAGTAACTGTCTAATTCAGTCTTATATCCTATAATTTCATCTGATTCATTTTTAATAACTCTTGTTGTATCATTTGGATCGAATTTAATACGATCAATTATTTTTATCGCACTAGCAAAATCATCTAGATTTTTTGCAACATATATATCATAATTAACATTTGAGTCTACGATCATTTCGTTATAAGTTGGTGAGTTAAGGTCAAAATCTCTTCTTTTAAACGGAGAAAACACAAATTGTATATTCCCATCTTCATTTATTTGAAAAGTTTTACCTGAAGTCAATAGGTCAAATACATTACCATTAAAACTATCCCCTTCAAGCAAATATTCTTTTTCTAATATTCTTCTCAATTCTTCAGAAGAATTATTATCTTGAAGTTCAGATAATATTTTTCTAGATATTGGCTTTGGTACATCTGGTTGAGTAGGCCTTATCTTTAATTCCCCTGGTATATATGGCACTTTTTTTGACTCTGGTTCAATTGGCTTTTTATTTGCATCTCCTACAGCTTCATAACGCAATAGAATCTTATATTCAGCTTCTTGTGATGGTTTCGGTATTTTATAATATTCCATATTGGCAGCCTTATCATCAAATATAACTACATTTCTTCCTTGTCCTTCAATATACTCTGCTATCTTAGCCTCAACTAATTCATACTCTTCTTGATCTTGTCCAACTTTAAAGCTTGATGGAATTTCCCAATCTAGTCTAACATAGTCACCATCTTCTGTTACCTTTAAATCAATATTAGTCGAACCTGTAAATACATTAGGATAGTTTCTATTTCTTTGGATAACATTACCATCAATATAGTCCATCATGGGTTCTACAATAATTGAGTATATCTGACCTGGATATATGTTTTGATTTATTGTATATTTTAATTTGTTTCGTCTATCAACAGGGTCATAAAAGGCAGTAACTCCATCAGAGTTTTTTGTAAGGTTTGTAATTTCTCCCTCACTATTATTCACTAATGCTTCTTTCGAATCATTAGAATAATCCCCTACTGCATAAACAATCCTATATCCTAAATCTTGAATAGCAACATCATCCCATATAATTGTTATTTCATCTTCTGAAGGTTCTAGTTCAACATTCAAATCAGTAATAGCAAACGTTTTTAATCCATCACTAGTGTTAGGTGCTAATTCTCGTACTACCTCGCCATCACGTTCAACATAATGATAATGCCTTGGATTTATTGTAAATTCATATAGAGATCCAGTATCTAAATTCATTTCATCATGTATATTAACCTGCTTACTATCATAAATATCTGTACCTTTATCAAAATTAAATGTTTTTGTTTCATCTAATGTTTTATTGTTAACAGTAAATTCATAATAATCCGGATCATGTACATCTTCATCATCATACCCATCCTCCCAGTTATTTGGATCTTCCCAACTTGCTGAAATTGTAGGCCTTAGAATAGGTTTTCCTGTAACTTGATTTTGACCTGGAACAAAAAACACTTCATCGACTGAAAATGATTTTACAGGGGCTTGTGGGTTAGCTCCAAGTTTTAATGGAACAATATTAACTATTAGTAATGCTATAACTAGTATATATGTTAAACTTTTTTTAAGCATATTTACCCTCCTATCTCTTTAGTTGTCTTGTAATTTCTTTAAAAATGATAACAATTCCTTAACCTTTATATTTTGATTTGAATAAAAATGACCATCTTCTAATTCAAATAAATTCAAATGCAGTCCTGCTAATATTATCTGTTGATTTGATTCATCTATTAAATCAATATCCCTTATTATGTTATAATTTTGGATAGTTACTTTATTAAGATTAATTCCTTTTTGTTCTTCAAAAGCTCTTAACATTATATAATAAGCATTTTCCTTTGAGATTGGACGTTCATTATTCAATAAATTAACATCTATTCCTTTTTCCTTTAACCATTCTGTTGAATTTACATTCTTAGGTGCTCCTAAAACTCTTGCAACAGTTGAAATAAGCTGACTTTTATTAGGTTCATAATTAGGATTTTTTATTTCTTGGCTAGTAAAAATGTCGGATAAATCAAATTCATTTACTATCGTTGTTATTTCTTCATCATAAATCCCTGTAAAATCCTCCATCAGAACTAAAGTATATCTACCTAATTTTTCTCCATTAATAAAGTATTTACTTAAATCATAAGACATACCTATATTCTTCCATTTACTACCTTCTTTGTAATACGCTAATATAGAGGCATTTTTATTTTCAATTTCCCAGCCAATATTAATTGGCTTGTGAATATTATCTATAACGACTTCATCATTGTCTTTTACTAAATAACTATCCATATATCCTTTCGTATAACCTTGTAATTCTTCTTCAACTTGTTCTATTACTTCATTTACAATAATAGATAACCTTTCTTCATCAATACCAGTTTCTAATTCGTCTTCTAACATATTTATAAGTGTTATTTTTCTATTTTCAATAGCTCTATCTAAAGCATTTAGTATCTCTGTTTCTATTTTTTGTTCAATAACACGACTCTGTTTTAATTTAAACTGTATATCTACATAATTCCCTATGGGCTCTAACCCACTTATTTTTGTAGCATTGGGGTTTTTGTTTATTTCAATAATTACATAGAAATCTTTATAATTAGTCCCATGTTGTTGTATTTCCTCAGTCACTTCCTTCATTTTATTTGATAGATTAACACCAATTGTATTAGGACGAATACCAATTGATTCTAATCCGGATTCAATAAGAAGGTTTACCCCTTTGTCATTAATAAATTCCCAAGTATTACTTGATAAATAATAAGTAAGTGAATCATTATTTTCTGTATATAATTGATACTCATCTAAAGTAGTATTCTTACCTAATAATTTATCTTCTCTATATTTAATAGATAAACCAGATTCTTCTTCAATAATCCAAAAGTCTTCATCCTTTAATTCCTCAACTTTACTCTCATAATATAAGATATATTGTTTGAATTTTTCTTCCTTATCATAATCTATTTGATCAAAGTCCGTTCTTGTTTCAACATGCTTAGAAAAATTAGACTTAGGATAAATATTTTCTCCATCTGGTGATATATCAGGTTGTTTGGTACGGTCCTCTATTCTAACCTTTATATTATAAGATTTTCCTGGTTTCAAATCTGAAACTCTGTAAAACATTCTTGTATATCCATCATTAGCTTCATCAATTTTATCTAAATATCTTGCAGAATATTTACTTTGAGTATACTCCTTATCTTCTTCACCTTTTACAAAAACTTCAATAGAATAATTACTGCTGTCAGCTTCTTCAAAAGGAATAGGCGCATCAAATCTTATTATAGTTTGTGTTTTTTCATCATAATTATATTGCGGAGACGTTGGCACTACAAGATTCTCTGGTGGAGCAATTGGGTTAGTCGTAATAGTATCAATTATCCATTTAGAAGCTACTTTATCATCCTCATTTATATTAAAAGTTCTAACATGGTAATAAAATATTGTATTAGATATTAATCCAATATCCTTGACTTTAATTTCATTATCTATTATTTCTAAAATTTGTTCGCATTCTTCAAAGGACTCAGTTGATTCATTGTACTCTTCCATTTTATATGTTTCATTTTCATCTTTGTATAATCTATAAACAGTTTTTGACTCCCCAATATGTTCAAGTCCTTTAATTATATCATCGATATTAAGTTGTGCATTTTGCAAATCCTCTGGTAGCTTTTGATCTCTTAATACAACGATTTCGAATCCTTGTTTGCCTTCTTCAAAAGATAATTCTTTTGGATAAGTCCAATTAACCATAGTCTCCACATTGCTATCTTCCATAAATGCTACATCTAGATCCTCTGGTGCTAATGGAAGTATCAGATCATCACCTGGATCTTCTGGAGTTATTGGTGTAACAACAGTAATAACATCTGAATACTCACTTTCTTTTTGTTCTATATCTCCTAATGGATTTCTAATATTTAAGGTTGCATTAACTCTTACATAATAAGTATGGTTGGGGTCAAGATTCTGAACAAAAGCATCAATTTCCCCAACTCTAGTTGGATCAGTTTCTATTTCAGAACAAATAACTTTTCCTTCACGTAGATTTATCAAATCCTCTTCTGGAACAATTGTAGATTGTGAATCAGTATCTAAATATATAGCGTCATCTTTATCAATATTATCTAATGCTGATTTTTCTGTAGATAAAAACCAATTATATTTAATAGTATCTGTTTCTTTATCTAATGGAGTTAACATATAATTCTCATATTCTGAAATATCTATTGAATCCCATTTAAGTTTAACTTCGCTTAAATCATTTGTGTTAATAGCACTATAATCTAATTCCGTTGGTATTGGAACATTATACCTAATCGTATCTAAAGAAACACTTGTTGGTACAGATAAATCACTATGTCCATATGTTACTGGGGATACATATACAGCTCTCATCCTTAAAAAATATACACCTGGAAATTCAAAGTTATACTCATCTATACCTTCATTTGCTTCATATGTTTTATTAGGAATATCCTCAGTAATATCTGGGATTAATCCCCAACCTTCTGAATCTTTCAATATAATATTCTTCATTGAAAACCTTTGTTCCCCTTGACTATAACCATTAGTAAATGTTGAATTATTTACTGGTGTTCCTACTTTTTTGCCTGTATCTAGCTCTGTTATGCTTACTTCATCATCTATAAGACTAACTTCAAAAACTTTAATAGGGTTAAAGTAATAGTCACTTGTATTACTTGGCTGTTTATTTATTAAAAGTTCATAATATATTTTCCCACCGTTATCTAGCATGTCAATTAATAAAGGGTCTGACATTGTGTTCATAGGAGCATCCCATTCTAAGTTAAATTGTACTTTTTCTGGATCTTTATCTTCTTCTAACGATGGTACTACCACAAGATTATTTAATCCTTCTATTCTTGGTGTAGGTGGTGGTATATCCGTGTCATTAATTGGGATATATTTAATAATTTGGGATCTTAATGGCCTACCAGCAAAGCTCACACCTAATTGATAAAACTCTTGATTACTTCCTTCTCTAAAAGGTACCGGTATATATATATTTGTATCATTGTTATTACTACTATGATAATGTTTTAACCAAATATCATCGTCCCCATATGTTGTTTTTTCACTTTTGCTATAATGGACAGTGTATTCTAATTCGTCTTCATCACTTCCTGCATAAGGGTGAATATCTAGATATGCATTTTCTATATTTGCTCGTTCAACTTGATAATCTAAATATGTGTACCCATATTTATTACTTGGTTCATAATTACCAAATTCAAAATCTGTTTCATCTGAAAGAACCATTGAAGAACTATAAATTCTGCTTGGTTCTAATTTGTTCCATTGAAGAAAATCAACTTCTTGATTTAATAAACTTGATTTATCTTTCACTATTTCAATTGTATATGTATTTGTCGTATCATCATACTTATATTCTGCATTTATGTTTTTATCTAAGTCTAAATCTGTATTAGGTGGGTTTATGTAATTATCCTCACTAGCATTTAACTTTACTTTAAAGTCTGTATAAGCTGAACCGCTTATTTCACTAAGTTCTATAATCGCCTCAACATCATCAAGTTCATCATTTGATATTTCGTATTGATGTGTTGATTGGTTATAAATCATTGGTTGCTTAAATGTTATTCTAATACCAGGACGTCCCCCAGGTGTTTCATTTTGATATAATAAATCCGTACTTGGAACTTCAATAGACGATAAATCTTCATTATTTGCATCAACGTTAACCCAATGAGTCGGGCTCAATAAAAAATCTTCAAATGCTCTCAATACATTTAAAGTTGCATTCTCTCCTGACGGAGCCTCTAGATTAAAGGGAACAATTTTGCCATTGTCCACACCTTTTGTTAAAAAATAAAGTTCATCAGTTTGTATATTCCATTTTATACGAACATCTACATTATTTATTCTAAATGCTACTCCTGAGTATTGAGAACTAGCGCCTTTTTTTATAGTGTATGATATAGTGCCGTCGGCCTCAACTGATTTTGAAGTAGTTTTCCACTCAGGTACTAACGCATCATAATCCATTTCTTGAAATGACTTATTTATTTCTTCTTCTGTTAAAGGAGTGCCATCTGTATCATTAAAAATTCCATAGTTGATTGTTATTTGATCTGCTTGATGGTTTATATTTACTATAGTTTCTCTGTTATCGTCAAGATTATAATGTAATTTATAATCACCATACTGTGCCAAATCCCAGCTCACGAATATTTCATCATCACCTGCTTTATTACCTACCAAACTAAGCAAATCATCTAATGTGTCTGATTTATGCCATCTAAAGCCTAAATTATTGGCTGCTTTTAGATTTGTTACAATAAGTAATGTTAGTAATATTAACAAACCAAATGTAAATGTGCTGAGTATTATACGCTTTTTGGCTCTTAACATAATAACACTTCCTTCCATACATCATATATCTATTATTTATTTCCAATTATTCATAAGTATAGTATCAAATATTGTATCGGCAGTTTCCCTAAATTTTTGAAGAGCTGTAATAAAATTGTAATTATGAAGCCTACATCCAAAAATTACATGACCCATTTATGTAGGGGCGATTCACGAATCGCCCTCAGACTGTATACAAAGTCAGTTTTTATGTTAATTATAGCAGAGAAATATATATGGAGCGATTAAAAAATCACCCTATTCTCTATTTTAAAAAAGCAGGCTAATTCCCCTGCTTTTATTCTTCATCATCGTATTCAACTAAATCAATTCTTGCAAGAGCTCTCAATAATGCTCCTTCTGCACGAGCAAAGTCCACATCTCCTTCTCTATCTCTTAACTTATACTCTGCTGCTTCTTTTGCTTTTTTAGCTCTAGTTACATCAACTTCTTCTGGCCACTCTGCAGCATCGGTAAGTATAGTTACTTTATCAGGTGTAATTTCTGAAAACCCACCATGTAAAGCTGCCTTTTTAATTCCTGTTTCTGTGTTTATTTTAACTATACCACTTAAGAGGGTAGTTGTTAAAGGAATATGCCCTTTATATACTCCAATATCCCCTTCAGATGTTTTAAACACAACCATCTTAACATCTTCTTCATAAAAAATTCTCTCAGGTGTAATAATTTGTAGTCTAAACAAGCTATCTTTCATATAAACCACCCTTAAACTCTTTCAAGAACGTCTTCAATATTACCTGCATTTAAAAACGCACTTTCCGGAATATCATCGTATTTACCATCTAATATTTCTTTAAATCCTTGTATAGTTTCATTAACTGGAACATATCGCCCTTCCAACCCTGTAAATTGTTGAGCAACAAAAAATGGTTGAGATAAGAAACGTTGAACTCTTCTTGCTCTTGCAACGATAAGACGATCTTCTTCTGATAATTCATCCATGCCAAGTATTGCAATAATATCTTGCAACTCTTTATAGCGTTGTAAAATTTCTTGAACACCACGTGCAACTTTATAATGTTCATCTCCAACTATTCGTGGATCTAAGATTCTTGATGTTGAGTCTAATGGATCAACAGCCGGATATATTCCTAATTCAACAATTGCTCGATTCAAAACAGTTGTTGCATCTAAATGAGCAAATGTTGTAGCAGGAGCTGGGTCAGTTAAGTCATCAGCTGGAACATAAACAGCCTGCACAGAAGTTATTGATCCTTGTCTTGTTGATGTTATTCGTTCTTGAAGAACTCCCATCTCTGTAGCAAGTGTGGGCTGATACCCTACAGCACTTGGCATACGTCCTAACAAGGCAGAAACTTCAGAACCCGCTTGAGTAAAACGAAATATATTATCTATAAAAAGCAACACATCTCGTCCAGCTTTATCACGGAAATATTCAGCCATAGTTAATCCAGTTAATCCAACACGCATTCTAGCGCCTGGCGGTTCATTCATCTGTCCAAAAACCATTGTTGTTTTGTTAATAACTCCTGAGTCTGTCATTTCATAGTATAAATCATTACCTTCTCTAGTTCTTTCTCCAACACCTGTAAAAACAGAATATCCACCATGTTCTGTTGCAATATTTCTAATTAATTCCTGAATTAAAACCGTCTTACCAACACCTGCACCTCCAAAAAGTCCAATTTTCCCACCTTTTTGATAAGGGCATAATAAATCAACTACCTTTATACCAGTTTCTAATATCTCTGTTTGAGTTGATTGCTCTTCAAAGTCTGGTGCGTCTCTGTGAATAGGCCAATAATCAATATCTTTTGGAGCAGGTTTGTTATCTATCACATCCCCTGTTACGTTAAAAATTCGGCCTAATGTTTTTTCTCCAACCGGTACAGATATTGGAGCCCCTGTGTCTACTGCTTTCATTCCTCTTACTAATCCATCCGTTGACCCCATAGAAATACATCTAACTGAGTCATCTCCAAGATGTTGAGCAACTTCCACTATTAAAATATCTCCATCTTTTCGTTTTATTTCTATAGCGTTATTCATTTGCGGTAATTCACCTTGAGAAAATTTAATATCAAGAACAGCACCTATTATCTGAGTGATCTCACCCATATTTTTATCAGCCATTCATTTTTCACTCCTTTATTTAAGTGCTTCTGCGCCACCAACGATTTCAGATATCTCTTGAGTTATAGATGCTTGCCTAGCTCTATTAAACTCAAGTGTTAAGCCCTCTATCATTTCACCAGCATTTTTTGTAGCTGAGTCCATAGCTGTCATCCTTGCTCCTTGTTCACTAGCAATAGACTCCCTTAATGCTCCATATATAAGACTATAGATATATCTAGGAATCATACTATTAAGAACCTCTTCTTCCGAAGGTTCATAATTCATCAAAGCACCTTTTTTGTCCCCTTCAAGTTCTAATTTATTAATAGGTAATAATTTTAATATCTTTGATTCTTGAGTTAAAGTTGTTTTAAAATCTGTATATACAAGATATATTTCACTTATTTTATGTTCAAAATATGCATCCAAAACAACTTTTCCTATTTTAACAGCATCATTATAAATAGGATTATCAATCATATAGGAAAGGTCTTTTTCTATTTTAAATCCTCTTCTTTTTAACCCGTCTTTCCCTTTTCTCCCAACAGCATATGTTAAAACTTCTTCAGGATTCCTTTCCTTATTAGCTATAAGCTTTATAATGTTAGCATTGTATCCTCCTGCCAAACCACGATTCGAAGTTATAACAATATACCCTTTTTTGTTAGATTCATTTTTTACCAAAAAGGGGTGGTTGATTGCTTCTGTTTTAGATAAGATTGACGTTACTGTATCATACATTTTACTAAAATAAGCTCTAGTCTCTTCAGCATTTATTTTTGCTTTTTGAAATTTTGCTGTTGAAACTAATTTCATAGCTTTTGTAATCTGCTGTGTATTTTGTATACTCGTCTTTCTTCTTTTTATATCTCTAATGGATGCCATAGCATCACACCTCTTCTAGATTCTTTTTAAATTCTGTTTTAAACTCTTCTATAGTTTTTACTATCTTTTCTTCTAGTGTATCATTTAAGTCTGGTTGTGACATAATCTCTTTAACTAATTCTGAATATTTTGTATCAACAAACTCAAATAATTCATTCTCAAACCTTTGAATATGTTGTGTATCTATATCCTTTAAATATTTTTTTGTAACAGCATAAAGAATAATAACTTGATATGCAACTATCATTGGTCTATACTGAGGTTGTTTTAGCACCTCCATAATTCGCTCGCCTTGATTCAGCTTTTCTCTAGTATCTTTATCTAAATCAGAGCCAAACTGAGCAAATGCTGCTAATTCCCTATATTGAGCTAATTCAACTCGGATAGGACCTGCTATTTTTCGCATAACTTTCTTTTGTGCTGCTCCACCAACACGAGATACTGATAATCCAGGATTAATTGCTGGTCTAATACCTGCATTAAACAGCTCCGTTTCAAGGAAAATCTGTCCATCTGTTATAGAAATAACATTTGTTGGTATATAAGCAGACACATCACCAGCCTGAGTTTCAATAATAGGTAAGGCTGTTAATGACCCTCCACCTCTTTGGTCTGAAAGCCTTGCTGCTCTCTCTAGTAACCTTGAATGCAAGTAAAAAACATCCCCTGGATATGCTTCACGCCCAGGAGGTCTTCTGAGTAGTAGAGACATAGCACGATATGCTACAGCATGTTTTGATAGGTCATCGTATATCACCAAAACATCCTTGCCATTTTCCATCCACTCTTCACCAATAGCACAACCAGAATATGGTGAGATATACTGCAATGGTGCTAACTCGCTTGCAGTAGCCGCAACAACTGTTGTATAGTCCATAGCACCTTCTTCTTCTAGTGTGTTAACTATTTGAGCTACTGTAGAAGCTTTTTGTCCAATAGCCACATATATACATAATACATCTTCATTTTTTTGATTAATTATAGTGTCTATTGCAATAGCTGTCTTCCCGGTTTGGCGATCACCAATAACAAGTTCACGTTGTCCCCTTCCAATTGGTACCATTGAATCAATTGCTTTTAATCCTGTTTGAAGTGGAGTATCAACAGATTTTCTTTCAATCACACCAGGTGCAACTCTTTCAACTTGACGAAATTGTTCTGTTTGTATAGGTCCTTTCCCATCTATTGGTTGTCCAAGAGCATTGACAACTCTTCCTACTAATGCATCACCAACTGGAACCTCAACAACACGTCCTGTAGATTTAACGATATCTCCTTCACTTATGTGATCATCAGAGCCTAATAATACTGCCCCAACATTATCTTCTTCTAGATTTAAAATCATTCCATAAACATCACCAGGGAATTCTAATAACTCACCTGCCATTGCTTTCTCTAATCCATGAATACGTGCAATACCATCTGATATCTGTATTACTGTACCAACATTAGAAACCTCTAATTCAGATTTATATCGTTTAATTTGTTCTTTTATTACTGAACTAATTTCTTCTGGTCTCAAATTCATGGCTACTTAACACCGCCTTTCTCTTTGACTTTTAGGCTATTTGTACTTTCATAAGATCCCTAGCCAATAATTCTATGTTACCTTTTATACTATTATCCACAATTCTATCACCAATACGAATATTTACTCCACCTATCAAAGATTCATCAACAGTGAAAACTGCTTCTACTTTTTTATTTGTTAAAGTAACCAATCTTTGTTTTATTTTTGTCTTTTGCTCTTTTGCCAATATTTGCGCAGATGTAATGTGTGCAGTTACTATTCCTCTGTGTTCTTTAATTAAATCTAAATAATAATTAAATATTTCAATCAAAAAATCATATCGGTCTTTTTTTATAATAACCACCATTAAACCTAATAGTTCTGTTGATATTTTATCCTTAAAAATATTTTCTATAGTTTTTACTTTATTATCCTTAGATATTTTAGGGTGACTAAGCACAGATAAAAATTCTTTATTGTTTTTTAATGCTTCTACAACAACTTTAACCTCTTCTTCCATACTGTCAATAGAGTCATTCTCTTTTGACAACTCAAATAGAGCATTTCCATATGTTTTTACAATTAATTCAGCCATGTTGTCTCACCCATTTCATTAAGCGTCGCTTCTAATAATCTATTTTGTTCTTTTTCATCTATTGTTGTTGCAATGAATCTTTCTGCTAAAATTGTCGCAATAGATACTATTTCTTGTTTTACTTCATCTTTAACTTTATCTTTTTCTCTGCTTATTTCTAATCTTGCACGCTCTATAATTTTATTTGCTTCTTCTTTAGCTTCTTGAATAATTTCTTCTTCTCTAACTAAAGCTTTTCTACGTGCTTTAGATAATAAAACATCTGCTTCTTTTTTTATATCTTTTATTTTTTCTTCGTATTCTTGTTTTAACTCTAAAGCATCCTCTTTTTCTTGACTTGCAATATCTAAGTCATTTTTAATTCTATCAGATCTTTTCTTCATATATGCAGTTACAGGTTCAAATAAATAGTAAGACATAAAGCCAAACAAAATACCTACTGATAGAATTGAAAAAAATGCATCAAACAGTGTTTGCAAATCAAGCCCAAATATCCTTTCCAAAGTAAAGCCTCCTTTTCATTGAAGCTTGTGCCTCAACTGCCTTTGTTGAGGCATGTAAAGTTAATATGAAAGATAGATGTAAAACAAAACTTGCTCGCAAGGATTTGATTTTACATCTTTCATTGCAACTCGTGCAAACCTTGAAAAGGCTTGCATAGAGCGAGTTGTTATAGAATAATGATTGTAAACAACTAACCTAACAAGTCAATATATCTAGCAATTAATGGATTAGCAAATAACAACAATAATGCTATAACAAAACCATATAATCCAGTTGTCTCAGCAATCGCAGCTCCTAATATCATAGTACCTTGAATATCTGATTTTGCACCTGGTTGACGACCAACAGCTTCTGCACCTTTACCAGCTGCATAACCTTGTCCTATTCCAGGCCCAATTCCTGCTATAACTGCTAATCCAGCACCTATTGCCGAACAAGCTAAAATTAAAGCTCTACCATCAATAACTTCATTCATTTAAAATCCTCCTTCTATTCTTGTTTTTATCATTCTTATATTTTTAATTATGAGGAAATCCCTTAATGATCTTGAATTATAGTATATTGTGGAATTTCCTATTTATAATAATAGGAATTATATGCAATCCCTTTATCTACTAATCAACTTCTATAGCACCTGATACGAATACCATACTTAACATTGTAAATACAAAAGCTTGTAAGACTCCTGCAAATAAATCAAAATAAAAATGAAAAGCCGAAGGAATACCAATTTGAGCTATCCAAGGTAGTTGGCTATAATATAAAGCCATTAATATTGTTCCGCCAATTATATTTCCAAACAAACGAAAAGATAATGAAATAGGATTAGAAATCTCACCAATAACATTAATTGGTGTCATTGGCCATAACGGCTGAGTAAAACCTTTTAAATATGCACCAACGCCTTTTTCCTTAATTCCATAGAATTGAACCATGAAAAATGTGATAATTGCTAAGCCAAATGGCACAGCATAATCAGCAGTTGGAGGCCTTAAATTGAATACCCCCGAAATATTTGACACAAGTATAAAGATAAATAATGTAGCAAAATACGCTGCAAATTTCCTTCCTTTTTCACCCATTGTACTAACTGTAAACTTATTAAATGTTTCCACTACTAATTCAACAAAATTTTGAATGCCTTTAGGCACATCTTCAAAATGTTTAAGTTTTCTATTTATATAATAAGAAAAACCTATTAATAGCATCATAATAATAATTATGCCTAAATGCGTCTCACTTATTATCCACTCAAATTTACCTATTTTTATCCTAAACAACTCTTTTATATATATATT
Source organism: Eubacteriales bacterium (assembly GCA_046546235.1). Lineage (GTDB taxonomy): Bacteria > Bacillota > Clostridia > Lachnospirales > DSM-24629 > JBKGYG01. The sequence goes on from JBKGYG010000006.1 coordinate 23,815, forward strand.
TTGCATTTAGTCTTCACCTCACTTAAATTTTACAATTAACTATGCATTATTTCTAGCTATTTTATTTAACAATGGTATTAAATAAACCGAAATTTTTAATGAAAAAAGACCTAATATTATACCAACTAAACATCTAATATCATAATAAACTCCACCCAGCATAATAATTATTATTACTGTATACCTAATAAAATAATTCTTTATCATATATCTTTTAGCTTCGTTTGGTGTTTTATCCAATGCTTCATTTATAGATTTCTCTAAATGACACGTCTGCAACATAGCTGTTATTGATCCTATAATAAGCCCTAAGTAAAACTCTATAAACTTTATAAAAAAAAGAGAAATTCCACCAATCCCTAAACATACTATTATAATCCCTAATATTAAAGATTTAACAACACTAGGTTTTTCTTTCATAATTTTGGACCTTTCTTTTGATTTGAAAACTTTTTTGTTATAACAAATAGATTACGTAATGAAACTAAAATACCCAATAATATAAATAAAATAATAAAAATCTCATTCCACCTGAAATAATCCACTAACCATTTCCCTAAAAACAAACAAATTAATATAGGAATTATCATATTTAAAGCTATTTGATTAACTAAGACAAGACCTTTTAAAACTTGAGGATCTATTTTCATATTTTCCTCCAACTTTTTCTTTGCTTCCTATTATACCATTATTTTCATAAGTGTAAACTTAAAAACAAAACAAAAATAATTTATATTATTTGCCCCTATATATAAATGTTTAATAATTCAAATCTCTAATTGAAAATATAACATAACAACCTTTAAAATAAAAGAGCTGCCGTCCATTTTTTTTATTTTATTGTTTTTATTTTATTATTTATGCTATAATATAATAAATTTATGGTTTGGAGGTGCCTTTAATGAGTTCTTCTATATCTAATATATATATTACTCAAAATGTAACCCTCATTACTCTTACTAATGTTCCATATGATATTAAAACCAAAGCAGAAATATTTAGTTCATTAGCTGAAGCTGATATTAACATTGATATGATTAGTCAAACATCCCCATTAAAAAATGATATTAATATATCTTTTTCATTAATGGATAGTGATTTATTTAATGCTATACAAGTACTAAAAACTTTTAAATCAAGTATTTCTAATTTGCGAATAGAAGTGAATTCTAATAATACCAAAGTAGGACTATTTAGTGAAGAAATGAGAAATACGCCTGGTATTTTCGCAGAAACTTTAAACATATTCGCTAATGCAAACATTGAAATTAAAATGATAACAACATCAGAAGTTGAAATAGCGTACCTTATATATTCATCAGATGAGAACAAAGCACTAAACCTTTTAAAATCTAAATATAATCTTTAACCTATTAAAGAGCCTAACTTTATAAGTTATGCTCTTTTTCTTCATTCTTTGTAGTTAAAGTAATGTTTTCTAGTATATCTTGTTCCTTTTCTTTAGAAACAATAAAATAATCCAAAACCCATATAGCAAACATAATTACTAATATAATTATAGCCAATATCACATCATTAATAGCTATTAAAATTCCAGCAATTCCAAATCCACTACTAACTCCGTATAATGTTAATACTACCCTCTTTTGACTATACCCTCGATCAACTAATTTATGATGCAAATGACCTCTGTCAGGTTGCATAACAGGTTGTTTTTTTATTACCCTGCGAATTATAGCACAAAAAGTATCAAAAATAGGCAATCCTAGCACAATGACCGCTATAAAAATTGTAATCGCCGTATAACTCTTAATCAAACCTTGAATAGAAATTACTGAAAGTGTGAAACCTAAAAATGTTGAGCCTGTATCTCCCATAAAAATAGTAGCTGGATTAAAGTTATGTGGCAAAAATCCTAAGCATGCGCCCGCAAGAGCTGCCGTTAAAACAATTGCAACTGGTATAGGATTAACTGTTAATATAGATAAAAGCATTAAGCTTAATGCAGCAATAGACGAAATTCCAGCAGCTAATCCATCTAACCCATCTATTAAATTAACAGCGTTAGTAACACCTATGATCCAAAGCATGGTGAATAATTTACTAAAAACACCAATATCGATGATATTTGTTGATGACCAAGGCCACGTAACTAATTCAATAGTAGTTCCTGTATAAACAACTATCAAAGCAGCTAGAATTTGGAAAATCAACTTTATTTTTGGATCTAAATCATATATATCATCCATTAATCCCACACTAGTTATCAAAACGCCTCCTCCTAACAAGCCTGTTAATTGAAGGCTATCAAACCCATCAACAAAAGGAGCAATTAACAATACTGTTAACATAAATCCAAAGACAATTGCAACGCCACCAGCTAAAGGCATTGGTTTTTTGTGCATCCCTCTCTCTTTAGGATGATCTATAGCTCCTACTTTAAATGCAAATTTTTTGCTTAATGGTGTTGTAAACAACGATATCAAAAACGCTGCCCCAAAAGCTATTATATATATTAAATTAGAATTAGTTCCATCTATAAAAGTCCCCATATTATATCGGCTCCTTGATTTTTTACCCACTTTAATATTAACTTATTACATGCCTCAACAAAGGGGTTGAGGCACGAGTTTCAATGAAATACATATTTATTCTATAATATTAACAAATACAATGTCAATTTATTTTTGATATCGTAATATAATTTTAATCTTAACTTACAAATTTTTGTATTTATCTACTTCTATTTTAGCTTCTTTTAACAACCCCATGGATAACTCATCTGGGTAGTCTCCTTTAAATATAACTTTTTTAATACCTGAATTTATTATTAATTTAGAACATATCACACAAGGTTGTGTTGTAACATAAATTGTCCCCCCGTCTATAGATGCTCCATGCTTTGCAGCTTGAACAATTGCATTTTGTTCTGCATGAGAGGCTCTACACAATTCATGCCGCTCTCCAGAAGGAATATTAAGTTCTTGTCTTAAACATCCAACCTCTTCACAATGCTGACAACCTGAGGGAGCTCCATTATATCCAGAAGCAAGAATATGTCTGTCTTTAACAATTAACGCTCCAACTTTTCTTCGAATACAAGTAGAACGTTCTTTTATAAGTTCAACTATCTCCATAAAATATTGATCCCAACTTGGCCTCAAGTTAATTCCCCCTTGTTCAATTTTCTATTTTGTACCATATAAACGATCTCCCGCATCGCCTAATCCTGGAATAATGTATCCATGTTCGTTTAATTTTTCATCTAAGGAAGCAATATAAATATCAACGTCTGGATGATTTTGCTGTATTTTCTCAACACCTTCTGGTGCAGCAATTAAGCACATTAAATGAATCTTTTTTACTCCTTTATCTTTTATAAATTGTATTGCTGCAGAAGCAGAACCACCTGTTGCAAGCATAGGATCAAGAACAAATATTTCTCTTTCTATTGCATCATAAGGTAATTTACAATAATATTCCACCGGATTTAATGTATCAGGGTCACGATATAAACCGACATGTCCAACTTTTGCAGCTGGGACTAAATTTAGCATACCATCAACCATTCCAAGTCCTGCTCTTAATATAGGTACAATTCCTAATTTTTTCCCTGCAATTTGTTTAATTTTAGCTTTAGCTACTGGAGTTTCTATCTCAACTTCTTGTAAAGGCAAATTGCGTGTAGCTTCATAACACATTAGCATAGCAATTTCTTCTACAATCTCTCTAAACTCTTTAGAACCTGTTTCTTTTTTCCTTAATATACCTACTTTGTGTTGTATTAATGGATGTTCCATTACAAATACATTTGACATAATTATAGCCTCCTTATGTATTTAAATTATTAACCTAATAAATATAAATATTTTTATTTATCAATTTGATTCTATCTTATTAATTCTTCTAGTATGCCTCTCATCATTAGAAAAATCAGTATTTAAAAATACATCTACTATCTTTAGTGCTAAACCTTGTCCAATAACTCTTCCCCCCATTACTAATACGTTAGCATCATTGTGCAATCTTGTAGCCTCGGCACTAAAGCAATCATGACACAGAGCAGCTCTGATACCATTCATCTTATTTGCTGCTATAGAGATTCCTATACCAGTACCACATATAAGTATCCCCTGTTTACAAATTTTATCTTGAATAGCTTTTGCAACTTTTTTTGCATATTCTGGATAATCACAAGAATCTTCATGAAAACAACCATAATCTTTAAATTCTATATTATTATCCTTTAAATATTCTATTACATGTTGTTTTAATTCAAAACCACCATGGTCAGATCCAACAGCTATCATTATCTTACCCTCCAGTTTATATATTATTTAATCTTCTTAATTATTTCTTCAATAATTTGTTCTAATTGAAGATAACATTTTTCGTACGCCTCAATATCCATTCCAAAAGGATCTTCAATACTTCCTTTTTTACCTATAAATTCGAATACAGTGAAAACAATCCCATCTATGTCTGGATAATTTTTTATTAGCATATCTTTATGTCTATTCGTCATTGTTAAAATTAGTGTGTTATCCTTCACTTCACTAATATTAAAGATTTTAGAAATATGTTTTTCCAATGATAATTGGTTTTTTCGAGCAATTTCTATTGCTTTATTATTAGCTTTTGCAGGAATAGAAACTAAAATACCTCTTGAATAAATTTCTATTTTTTTATTTAATTTTTTAAGCTTTTCTTTTGCAATAACCTCCGCCATTGGGCTTCTACAAGTATTCCCAGTACAAACAAATATAATCTTATTTACATTCAAAGCCTTATTTCATCCCCTAACTTATAATAATTTTTTTGTTACCAGCGGCTTTTAATAATCTATTCATTATAGCTTCACCTAAACGCTCTGATTTAAAAGTTTCTGAAAAAATATAATCAACATTAATTTTATCAAACTCTCTCAATACTTCAAACAAACTTTTTGCTATCTCTTCTTCATTGTTTCTGTCTCCAATTATTTTAACAAATCCATCTTTATAAAACTCCCTAGTTTGTTGTGAAGCAATAATTCCAACTTTATACCCAAGACTTTCTTTTTCCAAGGCTAAAGTTTTAATTTTATTAACAACCTTACTTAATTCCCCATCAACTATATATAATTCACCTTGAGGTGCATAGTGTTTATATTTCATGCCTGGTGATCTAGGTATTATATCTCTAGATAGACTTATTAATGATGGATCTATATCTACATCTCCTACTATTTTTGACAACATTTCCTTTGTTACATAGCCAGGCCTTAATATTATTGGTTTTTCAGATGTAAGATCTACAACTGATGATTCTAGTCCGATATTAACTTTACCTCCATCAATAATCATATCAACTTTACCATCCAAATCTTCAATAACATGTTTAGCTGATGTGGGACTAGGCCTTCCTGAAATATTTGCACTAGGCGCTGCAATAGGTATACCTGATCGGTTTATAATTTCTTTAGCTATTGGATGAGATGGCATCCGTATAGCTACTGTCTTTAAGCCTCCGGTTATGCTATCAGGAACATTTTTATTTTTATTAAAAATTAATGTTAACGGTCCTGGCCAAAAAACATCTATCAAAGTTTTGGCTGTTTCAGAAATATTTAATGTCAAATCATTTAATACACCAACGTTTGATATATGTACTATCAACGGATTGTCTGATGGTCTGCCTTTTGCCATATATATTTTCTTTGATGCACTTCTATCAAGAGCGTTAGCTCCTAATCCATATACTGTTTCAGTAGGAAAGGCAACAAGTCCACCTCTTTTTAAGATAGATGCCGCCTTATCTATTGTAATATAATTAATGTCTTTTGGTTTTATCTTCTCTATTATCGTTTCCATAAATAACCTCGATATTTATTTGTTTATATTATTATACCACGTTTTTTTAAATATTAAAGGCTAAACTCAATAACTAAAATGTCCCGATGATCTCAAAAGTAGAACTTTCCTTTTTATGGACAAAAGTGGCTTCGCCACATTCGCAACGCGATTTGTCCCAGCACCTTAGTAATTTATAGTCAATTTAAACCTCCATGGTATCGGGACATGTATCAAGTCCCGATGATCTCAAAAGTAGAACTTTCTTTTTTATAAAATAGTCTTATTTTATTATCGTGAATGAATGTGGGTGGTATATATATTCAGATGCGGCATTAAATAATCATAAATGTTTTCTAACCAAATAAAATTCATATAACCCTAAAAAAACAAAACCTGCTCCTATTATAGTAGTCATTGAAGCTTGTGTGTTAAATAACTCAATCTGAAATCTAAACATAAAATACGATAAAGTATTGATAATACAATGTATTATAATTACAGTTATTAATTCGTCAGTCCAGTATATAATAACTCCTAAAAAAATCCCAATAAAAGTAGCATAAATAAATTGAATAATGTTAAAATGATATATCCCAAATAATGCAGCTTGAATAATAATAGTAAATGTAATAGGGTAATTTCTTAAATTTTTAAATATAAACTTTCTAAATAAAAGTTCCTCAAAGATTGGTCCTATTATCCCAATTGCAAACAATCCTAAGACAAAATGCCCGTCTGACAAAACTTTATTAACTGAATTAAAGTGCTCTGAATTTATTTTTTCTAAATCAATAAAACTTAATATACTATTTGTAAATATATTTAACCCTATCCCCAATAAAATACTGGCACTTATAAGACTCCTTCGATTATTCTTTTTTATTGGTGGAACCTTAATATTATAACCTAAAAGCCAGAAAACAATTAAAGCTATTATCCAATTAATTAACATAAAAATATACTTATGCTGTTCAAAAAAGTTTATAGTAGACTCAACGCCTTGTCCAAATTCTCCAAAAAACAAAACAAAAACTAAAGCACTTCCAAGAAGTGTTATAATTTGGCTAAATAATGCTATAACTATAAGTGCTAAGCTATTAACTATCCCATAAATTTTAGACATAATCCTCCCCCTTTTCATTGCAACTTGCGTACATCCCGTATTTGGCGGTGCATGGGCAAGTGAATATAGAAAATCTGGATTGAATATATTCGTTGCCTCTTAATTTATATCCCAACTATGCGAAAAGAATAAGATATTTACTTGCATTTATTCTTTTGAATTTATATATTTATTTATACCCATATATATTGACCAAGCTATTTTATCTTGGTAATCCTCAGTAATTAGTAAGTTTGCTTCCTCCCAATTAGATAGAAATCCACATTCAACAATAACCGCAGGGCAAGGTGTCTCTCTTAATATAAAATATTGATCATTAGCCTTAATATTACGCTTATTTGACGAGTCCGCAACTCTAGCTATATCTGATTGTATATATTCAGCTAATTTTTTGCCTTCTATGGAATTACTATAATAGAATACTTGTGCACCTTTATACTGAGGTTCCCCAAAACTATTTTGATGAATACTTACAACCACATCTGCATTGCTTTCTCTAATTATCTGGGCTCTTTTATTTAAGTCTGCTCTTTTTTTATTAGAATCAGATTCTTTATACAAGCCCCTATCAGATTCACGAATCATAATTACTTCTGCATCATTTTGCTCTAGGTACTCTTTTATTTTTAAACTAATTTGTAGATTTATATCTTTTTCTAAAGCATCATTTACTGCTACTTTTCCTGGATCACGCCCACCATGCCCAGGGTCAATAACGATAATCCTTTTTTCTTTCTCAAATTTATTGAAAGCACTAACCCAATTTTTTAAAAGTAAATTGGTTACTAATAAAACTAATATAATTGCTAAAACAATTATTGTAATCTCACTTTTTTTAAATTTAGTCATAATTCACCTCTTGAGAACTATTAATACATTATATTATTTTAGCAAGTTTTTTTATACCCAAATCACCTTGTCTTTATTATTATTTAACATATTTATTTATAACTTCCCACACATTTTCTTTTTCTAAACTTAATTTCCAACCTGCTACTCCTGCTAAATCATACTTTTCAAAAAGCTTCATTTTTTCCTCAATTGATCTTTCTTCTTCTAACCATATACGGTATAAGATGTCACCATTTGTATATTCCCCGTAATATTGTCCTACATTATCATCCCAAATAATCTCCGCATTATTATCAGATAGTATTTCTTCTGCGTAAGACATGCTATATGCTCTTGAAGATACTTTCTTCTCTCCATTAACCTCTTCTTCCATCCAGCATCTTGTATAAAAAGGTAACCCTAATAAAATCTTTTCTTTTGGAACTTCTTTCATAGTGTTAATAATTCCTTCCTCCACAAATCCAACAGATGCTACTGACCCACTTTCTGGGCTTGTTGCCCAATGCTCATCATATGCCATTATAGCAATATAGTCTACTACTTTCCCTAACTCTTCTCTGCCATAATGAGCTGTCCAAGGGGCTGGAACATAAGTATCTACAGATAGAATTATTTCATTATAATAACAATTGACTGCCAATTCTCGAATAAATTGAACAAAAGCTTGTCCATCTTCTTTTTTAACCTTTTCAAAATCAATATTTATTCCATCTAAATTTAATTCTAAGGCATAATCTATAAGTTGCTTAATCATATATTCCCTTTTTGCTGAATCTTGTAATAAATCTTCATAGCTTAATAAATGGTTAAAATCATCAATCAATGCCCAAACCTGATAGCCCTGTGAATGGACTTTTTTAACATAATCTTTGTCTGCTATACTGCCTATATCTCCATTACTATTTATTATATAAAACCAAGTAGGCGATAAAACATCTATACCTTCAGCATCTTCTAACAATCCATCAAGCCCTTTATTAGCTTGTCTATTTGTTACTTGATGCCAAACCAAGTTCACTTTTTCTTGTGGCAAATATTCCTTTCTTAATACATTATCATCTTTATATTTGGCTGGTTTTGAAAATAAATTTCCTAAGATTTTCTTTGGAATATAGCCTAACCAACCAGTTTCTGTTTTAACATAAAACCAATCATCACTTTTATCATAAACAGTGACTTTATCACCATTATTTACCTCTGTAATTATTAAGCTCTTATAACTTGGTTCTTCTCTTATATAATCTTTTTCGCTTTTAACAACCGAAAATTTATGAGGCTTATTAGTTTGCTCTAAGAACAGTCTTGAATGTTCTAAATAATAAGTATAGTCTATTGCTTCCCATTGTTTCAAATAATCTATCGCTATATGCAAATCTTCTTTATACTTAATTACAACAGGGAATGAGGTTTCAATTAATTGATTGTTTCTATAGATATTTTTTGAATCAACTTTCATTTTTACTATATCTTTTAATGTAGTATATATTAGTGTATCTTCTCCCTCTTCCCAATAATAATAAGGGTTGATATGTTCCAGCACCAAATCTAATGGTAAGTATATCCTTTCTTCTTCTTCATAATCAACTGCTAATGATTCAAAATCAAGAATTTTATCTTCCAAAAAAATAGGGATGCTATCATCATTAATCCCCTTAAATAACTCTTTTTTATTAATATATTCAAATGAAGGTAATTTATCATTGACAAATCTTGTAATAGCCATACCTGCAATAACAGTAATAATTGCACTTATTATCAATATTGTGGTTATTATAAATCGTTTCATGTTTAACCTCTTTCTATAATTATGTATTCTTTAATACTTCCAATATAAAACCAAGAATTATTTATACGAACATTATATCATATTTATAATGAAAGATGAATTATATTACAGACTGTTTAAAGCCTATTTATGGAAGTAAAATATTGTGCTATTTATCACTGCTGATTAAATGCTCTTAACTAATTAATCTTGTAAAATTAGTACATGTTTCAAGTACCAATCATCTTAAAAATAGTACTTTTATCATTAACCAAAAAAAAAAGACCTAAAAGGTCTTTAAGCAAAGCATATATTAGGAATTATCGATTCAACAAACTCTCCCCGACGATATATCCCTAATTCATTATACCACGTTTTTGTTGATAATGTAAGTATCCTTACTAATTTACTAAAGTTACAAAATTCTATTTATTGAGAACTGATGATACTTATCTGTTTTTTTCTTATATTCAAGTCATGTTATTAAATGTTCTGAATTATTCTAATCTCTTAAGCCACGTCCTGTAAGATGTAAAAATACCGCTTCTAGATTTGGTTCTTTTATATTAAGTTTTTTTATATCACTATATGATGAACTATCTACCTTTATCTCCTGTTGCTTTTTATCATTAATCATATCAATTAACTGTTTTTGTGTTCCTTCAGCAATAATATTCCCATGATCCATAATACATATCTTATTACACAAGTATTCTACTTCTTCCATATAGTGACTTGTATAAATTACTGTCATCCCTTGTTTATTTAATTTTATAACTGTATCTAATATATGCTTTCTAGATTGTGGATCTATTCCAACTGTAGGCTCATCCATAATAACTAATTCGGGCTTATGAAGAAGTGCAACTCCAATGTTAATGCGTCGTTTCATACCTCCAGAATACTTATCTACCTTATCTTTTAGCCTATAGTCAATACCTATTATTTCAGAAACTTTCTCGATACGATTCTTTAATTCTTTTCCTCGTAATCCATATGCCCTGCCCCAAAATTGCAAGTTTTCTCTTCCTGAGAGAGTAGGATATAAAGCTATTTCCTGTGGTATATATCCCAATTTTTTTTGAATGCTTTTTGGAGATTTTGTAATATTTTCTCCTTCATAAAATATATTTCCACTATCTGGCTTAATCAAAGTTGCAATCATTGCTATTGTTGTTGATTTTCCAGCGCCATTAGGTCCTAATAGACCTAATATATCTCCTTTTTCCAATTGAAAAGAAATATTATCTACTGCCCTTATCTCTTTAAAATATTTTTGTAGATTTTCTACTTTTAAGAAGCTCATTTTGTTACCTCCATTACCCAATCTTAAGTAATTTCATTAAACATCACAACATTCATTATCTCAACTTTATATTATCTTCACTTGAAAATTATTCATCTTCTAATATACTTATATTATCACTTAGTTTTTTAATCTTCAACAATAAGATAAAGGAGATTTTGAACTCCATAATAAAGGCTATCTTGTAATAAAACTATAGTTAATGTTCCGTCAACTATGGTTTGCAATTATGGCAAGGATAAAATCCTGCTTGAGCTGCTTTTTTTCTTGAATCAAAAACTTCTAATTCTTTTTCTGGTATATCTAATAATTCTTCACAATCACTTTTACAATAAAATAAATCCCCATCTTTTTCATACCCGTAATATGATTTTCTTTTTAATATTCTACTCCCTTGCAAAGCAAAGATATTTAGATACTCATTCCTGTATATAGGTATTCCTTGCATAAAAGCCATAACACCTATATCTTCTAGACAGGCTTCCCAATCGTTATATGTAATGTCAGGAAGGTAAAAATCATATACCACTCCATATTGTATTGCATAATTGTTATGTTTATTTACATAAAAATTTAAACTCTCCTCAATTTGATTAATCATATAGTTTCGCTTAATTTCCTCAAAATCTTGTTCAGAAAATAATCCCACTTCATTTGACAAAGCAGTATATTCTCCATCATAACGTTCTCCAGTTGTTTTATTGTAAACCTTTACATAATCATCTAAATGAGGTTGGATTATATAATCATCACTTTTAAAGGAATAATATTGTTTTGGAAACAAAATATGTTTAAAGTATGTGTATCCCTCTGAATCTGTATATTCATCAATTGCATATATATAAAATCCATCATAATCAATAATTAAAACAACTGGTATATATGATTTGATTAATGCTTGTTGATAAGTCAGTTTTTCACCTTCTTGCAAATCACCATTTCCTAATTGAAGATATAAACTATTAAAAAAAGAACGTATACCTTCTTCAACATTTATATTGACCCTCTGATTCTCATTAGATTTATCGTAGTCTGATAGTAATAACAAAGACGCCGAAGCATCTTGAACAGCTGTATCTAAATACCTCTTATAATTATGTCTATATTTCTGAACATTATAGGTTATTTGATCCTGACTATAGCCAACATACACAAAAGGCACAATAATCAGAATAAAAATTAACCCATATTTAATCTTCACTATATACCATACCCCCTGCCCTTAGCATAATAACAGGAATATCAGAATCATTTAAACTAAACATACTTCTCATAACATCAGCTTTTGTTTTTCCTTTATTATTAACTTCTATTAAAAAATAGTCTCCCATATATAAGTTATATACCCTCTTTGGAGAATCACTAGAAAGATTATTTTCGGGAAATAACACATCTAAGATTTGATTATTATAATAACCTTCATACCCTAACATATAATCTCCAGGTGACTTTTGGTCTGGAAAAAACTGCTTATTATAATGTGATAATTGAATATCATAAGTTAATCCAGTTGCATGTATATCATCAACAAATTCCATATACATATCGGGAGTAATATAGCCTAAATCCCTCACTTTATCAGCAAATTTTTCTGTTTCAACTGTAACTATCTGATTAGTTACCATATCCTGTCTTATAAACATAAAGTAAAGAGGTGCAATAAAAAGCATAACACTTAACACTATAAAAGCAAGCATCTTCCACAATCCATTTTCAACCATTTAATTACTCTCCTCCACTACAACAAACTCCATTCCTACTATTTCACCTGTATCATCTTTTTTGTATATGAATTCATATTCTTTATCCTCATCAAAATTGTTGTCTTCTAAAATAATTTCTAAATTACTATTATGGCCTTCTCCAATTAATGTAAAATTGTTTAATTCTACAATTCTATCTTCCATATTTACAATTTGTATTAATACATCATACCCTGATATTTTAATACTATCTTGTTTTTCTATAAACTCTTTAGATTTTTCATTCTCATAAATAATGGGAGATGCTTCAATAATATTATTTAATTCATTAAAATAAGCAAAAAAAACTGATACCGCAGTCAAGACCATAAACACTACTATGCTTAAATCAAATAACTTTTCAATATGTTGTTCCATTAAAACACCTTCTTTTACAAACGTATCTCTTCATCATTTTTGGGTAAAAATAATACCTCTCAATTCATCATTATTATCATATGCTAATGTCCCATCAAACTTAGCTGTTGGATTAATATATAAGCTATTTGTTGGGTCATTCATATATTTTTCTTCATCATCTAATTCTATTCTACTCTTAGCTGTTAACGGCATAGAAACAATACGTGAAGAAATATTTACAGTTCCCTCACTTATATAATTATTTTCTACTCCTGATTTATCAATAACAACAATTAATAACTTTCCTGTCCTACCTGAATAAGTTCTAATAGCCGATTTCACTTCCGAACCAGTTAAATTATTTCTATTAAATTTATTAAAATCATTCCCTAAATTATAATTAGCTTCTGCTAATTCTTCTGATACTTGTTCTGCTGACTCCTTACTCTCATTAAAAATAATCATCCCTATCCCTATTACTGCAATAAAAAACAAAATACTTACTGCTAACCATAACGCTTTTTGTATATTTTGATCCATTTCTCATCACCCCATCAAATTTAATTCATTAAAATACTTTCTCATTTCTGAAATACTATTAACAATCATTGGTATCATTAGGTATAATATAATTAGTCCATACAAAGGCAAAAATCCAATTATTTGGCCTACCCACTGTTTCCTATAAATTATTTTTTCATTGGTCATCTTCCTTAAGTCTTGATAATATGCTTTTTCACTCTCCAATTCATCAAACGCTTCTTTTACACTTAAATCGCCTTCAGCTAACTTAAGATTGTCTACAATGTGTGTAAATGGTGGATACGGTGCCTCTTCTTTAAGTTTTTCCAATGCTTCTAATACTCCACTATTATAATTGTTCATAGCATTAGCAATGGGCTCACTAAAATTTATAGAAAATAATTCCATCCACTCTAACATCTCATATACACTTATTCTTTTTATATGCATTAAAATTAGAAGGATTGTTTGAAATTGTGAAACCTCATCTTCCATATCAATTTTTCTTAAGTTTCTTTGAATAGCCACCATAATATTCGGTATTTTATAGCCTAACAAAAATAATATTAAGCAAATAGTTACTTCCCACCATTTTAAATATTCATTATTTATTAATTCTATCTTTGTATAAATTCTATTTGCTTGAATATTTAAAGCATCCTCATTTTGTATCTGCTCGGTCTTGGATATGTAATCAATAATTTTGTCAATTGTAGTATTATGCCCTACTTTATTAATTACTTGTCGATCATAATTTGTTATTTCCATTGATTTTTTTTGTTCTTCTTGACTTAATTTGCCTCCTAAAAATCCACTAGGAATAGTTGGTTCATACAAAACATTGTGTTTGTTCATTTGTTTTAAAGATAAAATCAATATAAAGCTTGTAATTAAAAAGACTAATCCCATTATTATTTTTCTAGTATAAAACGATTCTATTGTATGTCCTGAATTGCTTTGTTTTAAAAGAGCAACAATTTTAAAATATTTATGTGTACTTTTTTTAGGTTTAATCTTATCAATCCATTTACAAAACCATTTGTCATACAATATATGTTCGAATGGTTTTTTAACATAATATCTTTCTTCTTTCTCCCCCGTTCTTTGAATACGTCTTATAAGAAAAAAACATAATATTACAATCATTATTATAACCACTTGAAAAACAAAACCCATCTTACTCTGATAGAACTTTTGCAGAGGAACAAAATTATTGCTTGCCCAATTCCTAGCGGGTTCTATAAAAAATAATGGTAACAATACAATAAAACTTAAGCTTTTTAGCACTGCATTTATCCGTTCTCTTTTAATTACTTCTAACCTTATCTCACTATTAAGATAGTTTAAGCTCTTCATAAATAGAGAAGCCCCATCGTCCAACTTTGTATCTCCATATTCTTTTGTCATAAAAGATATCGCAAGAAGCATTTTTAAATACTTATTAGGAGCCATTTCATTGTATCTCATCATTTCCTTTTCAACATCTTTAGCCATAAGTACATCATACATCTTAATTCCTTGTATTCCTATTTCAAAATTATCTTTTGATACATCTTGACTTGATTCATAAATAGCTTCTTCTACCATTTTAAGTTCATAATATTTATGTCGAATTCTATCATTAAACTCTATTTGTTGCTTTAACAATCTGTTTTTCAACCTATCAACAAAATAATCTAAAGTTGTTTCAGCAAAAAAATAAACTGTCACAGAAAACAATATTACTAATAGCAAATTAGAAGTAATAGTTATAAATGTACCTATGAGTAATATCATTATAACTGACATTTTTATAAAAATTTTAACCGTAGTTCTTCTGATTTGTTGTTCAGAATAATCATGAACTATTTCAAGCCTTGCACGAATCTTTTTAACCAAACCTTTAGTTAACTTGTTTTTCCTAACCATTTTATAAATTTTAAAATATATCTGTGGTGCTTTTTTATTCTTTTGTTTAAGAACAATTGATTGGTTATACTTCTTATTCTTTTTTCCTAAATATAATGCAATCCCGAACAAAGCAAACCCAAAACCTCCACATAATACAATTAATATCTTTGCTATTGTTTGTATTTCCATCTCTTTCAACCCCAGTATATAGATAAAAATCTTTCAAATTCCCCTCTATCTTCTATCGTCATAAACTTTTTCATATTTTCTATTGTCTTGTCTGATAGTTTGTTCACTATATGATACTTACCATTATTGTACTCAATAATATTTTTATGAATAAACTGTTTTCTATCTGTCATTCTAGTAAAAAATTCTGTCATAGAATCCATAAACGCCTCCACAGCATTTGAACCTTTATAATTTCTATACTCTGTTGGATAGGGAATATCTTGTGCCAATGGAATAATTTCTGTAATTCTTTCAATAAATCTTTTGCCTAAATAGTCCCTTCCTAAATGTATATCAAAATTAATAACCTGCACTACTTGTTGCTCTGCAACTTTTTCATTATTAAACACCTCACATTTTAGCAATGAATTTCTTAATGCCATAATTAAATTATCAATACTTTTAGCATGATGAGTAAATATCGTAAATAAACTTGCAACTTGTGCCATTTGAATCATCCATGCCGCAACTGGATCCGTTGCCACTTCTCCTAAAATATTAACTGAACCATCAGTTTTTTTCTGTAAATCTAGCCCTGCTTGTCCAGATATATAATCAGTTTCCTTAAATGTTAAAATATTACGCATAGGGTATAATCGTCTTAAATGCAACTCAAATGCAGTTTCTTGTATTCTTAATGGTAATGTCCCATAAATATGTCTAATCATAGCCATCAAAAGTGTTGTTTTCCCAGAACCCTGAGCTCCTGTTATTGATGTAACCCTGCATCCTTTTACTAAATATTTTATTAATTTTCTAGTTACTTCAGCATTTTCATCTTGTATAAGTTCTTCTAAAGAAACATCTGTTATATGAAACTTCCTAACAAAGAACGCCCAGCTTTCAGAAAAACTAGGTCTGACTACCACAACCCTTGACCCATCTTTCATTTCATTAATTTTATATCCTGTGCTTTCAGATAGTTGCCCTGCCTTATTATATCTATAAATATTTTGGCAAATCCTTCTCAATTCATTTTCTGATGCAAAACTAAGAAAAGCTAAATGTATAGATTTCCCTCGATAAAAAATCCAAACACTATCGTAGTTTTTTGGTATATCATATATTTGTTTCGCATAATGCTCCGGTAAAACTTGGCGATCTATTTGATCTTGAATTCCTGATACTCCACCAGAAACACCATCGATATTCATATCTCTTATTTCATCAATTATTCCAAAACCCTTATACACTTGATACAAACGTTGAATCACTATATTTAGCTTCTCTTCATACGTTAATACTCTATATTCTCTGTCAAATATGTATTCAACTTCTTCTTTTGTGATAATATAAGATAGGGTTTTACCATCTTCTATAGATTTTTTTGGTGTATCTAACTCATATCTTGTAATTAATTCGGAAAGTGCATCATATCCATATTTTTTCTTATAAAGATATAGTAATATTTCAAATTTATCTTGATAAGTTAACATATTGCTTTGATTAAAAGGTATAACTTTATCTATGGTCTTTTCTTTGATATAATTCTTTTGAAGCAATTCAAACAAAAAATCTTTAACATAAGACTTATCTTCAATCGAACCATACGCACAGTTTCTTAATGCCTTTTTTAATTCACTTCTTTTGTTTAGTCTTTTTTTAAACTCTTCTTCATCAAGCCCTAAATCATATAAATT
>JBKGYG010000007.1:0-39173 GCA_046546235.1 Eubacteriales bacterium
GCAATTAATGTCACACCAACATCAGCAAAAACAGCTTCCCACATTGTAGTAATACCAAATGCACCTAGAATTAGGAAGAAAGCCTTAACTCCAAGGGCAAAAATAATATTCTGAAAAACAATTCTCCTGGTTCTTCTAGCCATTTTAATAGCATCAACAAGATTGGAGGGCTTATCATTCATCAAAACAACATCGGCGGCTTCAATAGCAGCATCTGAACCTAAACCACCCATAGCAATACCAACATCGGCTCTAGCTAAAACAGGAGCATCATTAATACCATCACCTACGAATAAAACAGTACCTTTATCTTTACTTTGTTCTATCATTTCTAATTTTTCAACTTTTTGATCTGGTAATAACTCAGAATATACCTTAGTTAAACTAAGAGTTTTTCCTATGCTTTCAGCTACATCTTTACGATCACCTGTTAACATTATAGTTTCACTAACACCTAGAGATTTTAGACCTTTAATTGTTTCGATAGAATCTTCTTTTATCTCATCAGCAATGATAATATTACCCACATACTCATTATTAACAGCTATATGAACAATAGTTCCTATAATATTTGAGTCACTATATGATATACCTTCACGCTCCATTAATTTTTTATTTCCGATAACTATTGTTTTATCTTCAAACTTCGCAATAATACCATGTCCAGATATTTCATCATAAAAAGTAACTTTTTCTTCAAGGATGTCTTTATTATATTCATCTCTAATAGAGATAGCTATTGGATGAGTAGAAAAGGCTTCTCCATAAGCACCATACATTAGTAAATCTTTTTTTGTAAAGCTATCAGAAGGATTAACTTTAATAACTTTAAAAACACCTTTTGTTAAGGTTCCTGTTTTATCAAATACAGCAATATCTACTTTGTTAAGAGCTTCAAGGAAGTTTCCGCCCTTTATAAGAATCCCTTTTTTAGAAGCACCACCAATACCACCGAAGAAACCTAAAGGTATTGAGACAACTAAAGCACAAGGACAGGAAATAACTAAGAATACAAGTGATCTATAAATCCATTGATTAAATGGCGACCCTGTAATAATTGGTGGTATTAATGCTAAAGCAAGTGCTGAGAAGACAACTACAGGAGTATAATATCTTGCAAATTTTGATATAAATTGTTCTGTTGGTGCTTTTCTCGAACTAGCATTTTCAACTAAATCAAAGATTTTAGCTAAAGTAGATTCAGAGAAAGGTTTTTTAACTTCAACAGTTAAAACACCATTCTTATTAATCATACCACTTAGAACTTCTTCCTTAACTTTAATCTTTCGTGGAACAGATTCTCCAGTTAGAGCAGAAGTATCTACCATTGATTCACCTTCAATAACTACACCATCAAGAGGTATTCTTTCGCCAGGTTTAACAATGATAATATCACCAACATTAACTCCCTCAGGATCAACACGTACTGTTTCACTATTTTTTTTAAGATTAGCATAATCAGGTCTCAGATCCATCAAAGAAGCGATTGAGCTTCTTGAACGATTTACAGCCATATCTTGGAAGAATTCACCTATTTGATAAAATAACATAACAGCTACACCTTCTGGGAATTCTCCAATAGCTATGGCACCAATAGTAGCAATACTCATTAAAAAGTTTTCATCGAAAAATTGACCTCTAAGAATATTTTTACCAGCTCTTAATAATACAGCCCCACCTAATATAATATAACTCACAGTGTATAAGATTAGTTCAATTGTATTGTCAATATTTAGAAAGCGAGCAGTAAGAAAAAGCAATATACCCAAGGCAAGTTTATAAAGTTTTCCATTTGATTTAGCATCTTTATCATATGTAAGAGCTTCTTCAATTTCAACTGTAACCTCAGGTTCGATATCTTTTATAATTTTTTTAGCTTTAGTTATAATTTTATCGATGTCATTAACATTAGTTATTTCCAGAGTTAATTTACCAGTAGAAAAGTTTAAGTGAGCTTCTTTAACTCCTTCTATATTTTTTATCTTTTCTTCCATTTTATAACCACAACTAGCACATATAATCCCTATAATTAGTAAGGTTTTCTTATTAGATGGTTCTATAATTTTCTCTTTAACAATAACATCAGGCTCATGTTTTGATATTATTTTCTTAATATCATTAAAAACAGTATCTACTAAATGTTGTTCTTTAATATCAATTATAAGAGTTTTATTTATAAAATTAAGTGTTGCTTTATTAACACTATCTAATAAATTAACTTCATGTTCTATTTTGGCTGCACAATTAGCACAGTCTAAACCTTCAAGAACTAATTCATTATTCTGTTTCATAACGAGTCTCTCCTTTTTTATACGTATATTAGGATTTATTTAATATATGATTCATTAACATGATCTAAACCTTGATCAAAGACTTGTTTAATGTGATCATCATCAAGATTATAATAAACAACTTTACCTTCTCGACGATATTTAACTAACCTTGATTGCTTCAAAATTCTTAGCTGATGTGATATAGCTGATTGACTAATGCCAAGTAAAGCTGATAGGTCACATACACACATCTCTGAAACTGATAAAGCATAAAGAATACGGATACGAGTAGAATCTCCGAATACCTTAAAAAATTCAGCAAGCTCAAATAATTTTTCATCTACAGGCATTACATCCTTAACTTTATTTAAAATATCTTCGTGTAATATATTACAATTACAACTAGCAATAGAATCTTTATTTTTCATTAGTAAAACCTCCTTTTACAACTGAACATATGAACAAGTATTCATATGTTATTGGTTTCAGTATATATAATTATTTCCATTTTGTCAAATGGTTTATTGAAATTTATCAAAGCTAATATAAGTCAATATATAGAATATTATCTTAAATCAAAAATCTAATCATATAATTGCATTTTTTATACATTGTGATATAATTGTTAATTATCTAAGTGGTGTAAGTAGTCTGATTAGTGATAAGAAGTTATATACCAAAATAGCAAGAAAATGTGAAATTGAGGCTAGTGGAGGTGTATAATTATCTACAGAAAAAAATCCTTGCATTACTATTATAATTATTATTGGAGAGTAGTATAAAAATATTTTATTAGGAGATGTTTGTTTATGAGTGCTGCTTATTACATTAATTTAGAGAGAGAAGATTGTGGAATTGATTTAAATATAGACGGTAAAGGAATAGCTATAGAGATAGAAAAACTTGACGAGATTGCTGAAAAGATTGAAGTTACACCATTATCTAAATTCTTTAGTATTAATCAAGAGAGTATTATGGACTTATTAGGAGAAGAAGAGCTTGATATTGACTTAGGCGGTGAGTCTTGGTTTGAAGCAAAAGATGGGCTGAGAACTATAAAATCAATATTAATATACATAGAAGAAAATAATAAGAAAATAGAAGATATTACAAAACAAGACTTAAAGAATGTTCAACAAATACTGTCTGAAGCAGTAAATAAAAATATTAAATGGCATTTGGGAATTGATATTTGAATTTGTATAATATTGGTTAGCATATTTAAGTAATTGTTTTTAAAAGTATCTAAAAGGGGTTTGAATTTTGATAAAGATTAGACACGCTGATATTACAGAAAAGTATAAGACTTATAAATGGCTTTGTTTATCTGATACAGCTCATATGCATATGGGGGAGCCAGATTATCCTGAGAGTCCTATACCAAGTTGGGAGGGATTTGAAGAGGGTTTTGAGGATTTTTATTATAAAGAAGAGACTAGGGAAAAAGGATCTGTTATGATCATAGAACAAAACGAAGAAGAGATAGGGTGTTTGTGTTATGCCTGTTTTCATCTAGAGCCACGAAAAGCTGAATTGGATATTTGGCTTAAAGAGAAGAAATACTGTGGCAAACAGTTGTAATAAGATGTTACCATAAAGGAAAAATAAAAGATATAGGTTTAAAAACTTCTATAGCTAAAGACCTTGTTTGGTTTGTAATTGGAATAGAGCCAAATATAATATTATAAATTAAAATGAAAAAATTAAATAATTTAATAAGAAAGGGGTTTTTCTTAATGAAAAAGAAAAAAAAGAAAATTATTTCAAAAGTACTCAGAGGGACTGTAGCAGTGTATGCTGCATTACTGGTAATGTTTCCTAATTTTAGTCAGGCCTTTGCTTCAGGTGGTTTTGATACTATTATAGTAAATAACATAGCAAAAGAGCCAGAAAAGGTAGGTGTAGATAGGGAAATATTGCAAGCAAAGACAGAAGAGGAGCTACGTGATGAATATGAGTCTATATTACTAGCATATGAAGATAGTATAAGTTCTGATATGTATAGATCATTATTTGCAGATGCTAGTTCAGGGAGCGTTCTTTATAATGAATTAAGCAGCTCTTATGATATAGGTAAGAACATTAAATCTCATAGAACAGTAAATGCATTAGTAAATTATTCAAAACAGCAATACAAAGATTTAAATGGTTCGGAGTGGTATGCAAGGGATGTTGCATTAGGTTCAGCGTTAGGAATAACATATGGGTATCCTGATGGAACATTTAAACCATCAAACAAAGTTACTAGATTAGAATTCTTATCTATGTTAAGTCGTGCAGCTAAAGGGAAAGGCGCTATGACATATCAAAAATATGAGTGGAATACAAATAATGGTAAAAAACCTTATCATGTGGATAGTGAAATAGCAAAAGATACATGGTATGAGACAGAATATGAAGTATTTGGGTCAGAGCTATTCCCAGAAGGAACATATACTAAAGAAGAATTAAACGAACCAATAACAAGATACGAAGCAGCATATTGGATATTTAAGGCATGGAAGTATGTAGATGGTGATAATGAAGCAGCAGATCAAGTTTTAGAATATGCATTAAAACCAGAAGTTAAAGGAATAAAGTTTTTTACAGATAATTATAGTATAAATGAAACTGAATTAACATTAAGTGAATTAAAAAATAAAGCAGGACAACATAGTAATTCAGCAGAGGAACAAGATTTTGGAGAATATTATATAAAGCCAGAGGACGTAAAAAGTGGAAAAGAAGGTACACCTGAATGGTATGCATTACAACCGATCTTTTTAGAAAGATGGGGTATTATTGCAGGTTATGAGGATGGAAGTTTCAAAGGGTATAATGAAATAACAAGAGCCGAAGCTGTAGCTTTTATAAACAGATACTGCACACCAATATTAAGAACAGAGAATATAGAAAAATCTACAGAGGGCTATTTTTATAGTAAAACAGAATTAGAATTCTTTTTATCTAATCTTAAGTATCCAGATCATCCAGATGGCTATATAACAGATGAATATGGGAATTATGTAGTTTATGATAGGGGTGATGTAAGTGGTTTAACAGATGAAGAAGCGGCAGAAATGGAGATTTATCCTGAAATTTCAATAACAGACAAATTAAATGGAAAAAACGCGAATAGAGCAGATTGCAATATACTTCTTGACTTTGAGTTCAAAACAGAATTACAATTGCAAGCAACATGGGATTTCTTAGCAGCGAACTATGGTACTAGTATCGCAGATGAAATTATGTCTTATGTAGAGAAGCACGATCATCCAGACGATTTTGTTGATATTAGAAACAAGAGCATAGGCAACAAAAAAGTTTATATAAGCGAGTCCTTTACAGGTTTTGAAATAAGAATATTTTAAAGGGAGGGTAACAGATGTCTTTTAAATATAAGACAGTATTAAGTTTATTGTTGATAATTAACATATTAAGTATTGTAGTTTTAGCAGATGAGGTTTCAGACTTACCAGATTTTAATACAGTTAATGTGGAATTAGAATATGAGGATCCTGTATTTGATGTAATGAATAAATTTGTACTTGGAAATAAAATCGAAATGTATAATAATACAATTCAGGAGGAATCATTTGAATAGATTAAGGAGTTTAGTTGACAAAGATGATTTTAATATATTTCATACTGATAAGAGCAGCATTACAAAATCAGTAAAAGGGGATTTGCTGTTAAATAGAGAGGTATATAAATTTAAGGTGTCTCAGCAGGCTCTAAGCTCTTTGAATTCTATGTTAGAGAATTAATGAAATAATCTGGTATGATAAGAGCGCTTACAAAATAGGTAAGCGCTTTTTGGGTGTTATTGAAAATTACTTTATAGTTTAACTCTAAACAATTAAATGATATAATTAATACTATTAATAAAGTATTATTTTGAAAGTGTGATTAGATGAGTAAGTCTTTATATATAGCAGAAAAACCAAGTGTTGCCATTGAGTTTGCAAAGGCATTAAAACTTAATACTAATAGAAAAGATGGATATTTAGAGTCAAATGACTCTATAATTACTTGGTGTGTAGGGCACTTAGTAAGTATGAGTTATCCAGAAAAGTATGATCAAAAATTTAAAAGATGGCGCTTAGAAACATTGCCATTTCTTCCAAAAGAATATAAATATGAAGTTATTAAAAATGTGAATAAACAGTTTAATATTGTAAAAACACTTTTAACTAGAAAAGATGTAGATACTATCTATGTATGTACTGACTCTGGAAGAGAAGGAGAATACATTTATCGTCTTGTAGATAAAATGGTAGGTGTTGATGGAAAAGATAAAAAAAGGGTATGGATTGATTCTCAGACAGAGGAAGAAATAATTAGAGGAATAAAAACTGCTAAAACATTATCTGAATATGATAATTTATCAGAATCTGCATATCTAAGAGCAAAAGAAGATTATCTAATGGGAATTAATTTTTCAAGATTATTAACATTACAGTATGGACCGTCTATTAGTGAGTTTATAGGGACTAGATATACAGTGATTGCTGTTGGACGTGTTATGACTTGTGTGTTAGGTATGATTGTAAAGCGAGAAAGAGAAATTCGTAATTTTGTTAAGACTCCTTTTTATAAAGTAAATGCATCATTTAAATATAGAGACTTAATGTATGAAGGAGAATGGAAAGCAGTAGAAGGGTCCGAATATTTTAATTCTCCATTACTAGATAGAGAAAACGGGTTTAAGAAAGAAGATGATGCAATAAATTTAATTGAATGGTTAAAAGAAGATAATGAGCCTACACAAGCTGTTATTGACCAGGTAAATCGTAAAAAAGAGAAAAAAACACCACCTTTATTATATAATTTAGCAGAATTACAGAATGAATGTTCAAAAAGATTTAAACTAAGTCCAGACGAAACATTAAAAGTGACCCAAGAATTGTATGAAAAAAAACTAGTTACCTATCCAAGAACGGATGCAAGGGTTTTATCCACGGCAGTAGCTAAAGAAATATATAAAAATATAAAAGGGTTAGCTAATTATTCAGTTCTTAAAGAAGAAGCGCAGACTGTTTTAATTAATGAGAAATATAAAGGAATAAGCAGAACTAAATATGTAAATGATAAAATGATAACAGATCACTATGCGATAATTCCAACTGGACAAGGACTAGGAAGTTTAGCTAGGTTAGCGCCAACGGTACGAAATATATATGAGTTAATAAGCAGAAGGTTTTTAGCAATTTTTTATCCACCTGCTATTTATCAAAAGTTATCTATAATAACTAATATTAAAAGTGAGAAGTTTTTTACATCATTTAAAGTATGTATTGATGAAGGATTTCAGACGGTTATTAATCCGACTAATGATAAAAAAGAAAATGAAGTTGATCTGAATATATATAAACAACTTAAAAAAGGAACGTCTTTAATAGCTGAAGATTTAGAAGTTAAAACAGGTGAAACCACACCGCCTAAGAGATACAATTCAGGTACAATTATACTGGCAATGGAAAATGCAGGACAACTTATTGAAGACGATGAATTAAGAGAGCAAATTAAAGGGAGTGGGATTGGTACTAGTGCTACTAGATCTGAGATTCTTAAAAAACTTATACATATAAAATATATATCTTTAAAAAAGAAGACTCAAACATTAACCCCTACAGGTTTAGGTGAGATGATCTACGATGTTGTTGAAAACTCTATCAGTTCACTACTTAACCCAGAGTTAACAGCTAGTTGGGAAAAGGGATTAAACCTAGTAGCTGACGGAGAAATACACTCGGATGAGTATATGAAAAAGCTAGAGGCTTACATAAGAAATAAAGTGAATCGAGTAAAAGAGGTGCGTAATCAAAAAGACCTAGCTATAAAGTTTGGTCAAATACCAAAGTCATCTATTGTAAATCATAAGAAAAAATCAAGTAAGAAAACTAGTAAAGTTAAAAAAGGCTCAGGTATTTGTAGTTGTTTTGCTTGTGACACAGGGGAGATTTTCGAAAATACAAAAGCATTTTACTGTAGCAATTGGAGAGATGGTTGTAAATTCTCCATTTGGAAAAATTCATTAGAGAGATATGGTCAAAAAGTTGATAAAGAACTAATAGTTAAATTAAGCAAAGATAAAGTATTGAAAGATGTAACAATAACCCTTCCTCAAACAATGGAAAAAGGTGTTGCTGATCTTGAATTAAGAAATGACAATAGTGGAGCTTTTGAATTGAAGAATTTTAAGAGATTAGAAGAGAGTAAATAGAAGTTAAAAAATTATCAGTCACCACTACATCAAGAAGCTATGAATTTAGAAAAGATAACTTTGATGATATTATATTAGAACAATGGGATATGAATAATTAACATAGAAATGACTTTAAGATTTGATATTAATGCAATAAATAAAGTTTATGATTTCTTTGAATATGATAATATCCATAAAATGGAAGGAGGGTATATAATAGTTAAAGCAGAATATCCCGTAGGTGAATGGTTATACAGTATGTTGCTAAGCTTTGGTAATCAAGAGGAAGTATTAGAGCCTGGTAAACTTAGGGAAGAATTAAAAAACAGGATTTACTTAATGAAAGAGATTTATAAATGAAAGGGGAGATGGTATATTATGAGATATCAGTGGATAGACGAGTATTGTCTTGAGAAAAAAGGGGTTGTAAAAGATTATAAGATTGAATGGAAAGCAACACGATATATGATTAATGATAAAATGTTTGCTATGCAATGTAATGATAAGGAAGGTAAGCCGATTATAACAGTAAAATTAGAGCCAATGTTTGGTGAAATGTTAAGAAGCAAATATAAAGATATAGTACCTGGATACTATATGAATAAGAAACATTGGAATTCATTATATTTAGAAGGAAATGTTCCAGATGAAGTTTTAGAAGATATGTTGGATAAATCGTATGAAATAATTTTGAAATCCTTAAGTAAAAAGGCACAAAAAGAAATTATGGATAAAGAATAAAAGAGTTAAAGTAGCAATTTTCTATAAATAATAAGAGTAATATGACATAGGGCTGTCATATTGGGAAGGATATACTTTTTCTATAAACAAAATGAAAGGAGAAATTTATTATGTAAAAAATATTTTGTCAAAGTTGTGGTATGCCTATGGAGGATAAAAGTCTATTTGGATGCAATAGTATTATAATCATATAGTTTGATTCGTAAAAAAATGGATTAATAGTCAGTATCTATTTAATTGGGTTTTAATAATTATATAAGAATACAAGATATTATAAAAGTTAAGAGGTGATTTAATGGAAGCTTTAAGACAAATAATTGATAGTGAGACATTACAAAAAATAATTGATATACCAGATAGTTTTAAAAACAAAAAATTAGAGCTTTTAATATTGCCAGTGGAAGATATTTATTCAGGTGAAGTACCTACTAATAAAGCTAGAGGATATTTAAATAAGTATGAAAATATTGAACTAATCAATGAAGAAAAATCAGCATGGAAAAAGGCGGTGCAAGAAAAGCATGGCAATAGTTGATGCGAATTATGTATTACGGTATTTGCTTGATGATATAGGAGAGCAGTCAAGACAAGCAGCTAACATAATTGAGAATCAAAATGTTAAGCTGCCAAATGAAGTTGTTGCAGAAGTGGTATATGTATTACAAAAGGTATATAATGTTGAACGTAATGACATAACAGAATCTATAAAAATGCTAATAAATTACGTTAACATTAATGTTTTGAATAAAGATGTAGTAAACGTAGCGTTAGAAAAGTATAAAGTCTCAAAATTCGATTTCGTTGATTGTTTGTTATATGCGTACAGTATAATAGATGGTGAACAGGTATATACATTTGATAAAAAGCTTAATAAATTGATTAATGATTAAACAAATTGAACAATTACCATAATTATGATAATATAAATAAAACAGTTGATGGAGTTCACCTTTAACCGCTATACAGCTAATGACTCCTACTAATAACAGTTTAGTTATTGGTAGGAGTATTTAATTTTATTTATTGGAGGTAAGAATATGGATTTAGCTACTAGTTTAGCTATAATAACTGTTTTAGGATTAATAGCTAATAATATTTTTAAGCAAATGAAATTACCTGGATTATTAGGGATGCTATTATTAGGCATGTTACTTGGTCCTTATGGAATGGATTGGTTAAGTGAAGATATGTTACATGTTTCAAGTGATTTTAGAAATATTGCACTTATAATTATATTACTTAGAGCAGGGCTAGGAATAAGTAGGGATGATATAAATAAGATAGGGAAAACAGCTATAAAACTTAGTATTATACCTGGATTGTTAGAAGGATTTTTTATAGCTTTTTTATCTACTCAGTTTTTAGGGTTTTCATTTATCGAAGGGGGTATACTTGGATTTGTTATTGCTGCAGTTTCACCAGCAGTAATAGTGCCTTCTATGTTAAGATTTATTGAATCTGGAATTGGTTCAAAAAAAAGAATTCCAACACTTATATTAGCTTCGTCTTCTGTTGATGACGTTATTGCTATTACAATATTTAGTACATTTTTAGGATTGTACGGTGGAGAAAATTATAATATAGGTTATCAAATAATAGGGATACCTTTATCAATAATATTAGGTGTAATAATAGGAATAATTGTTGGGAGCTTATTTATCTATATATTTAATAAATATCATATTAGAGACACAAAGAAAATACTATTAATGTTAGGTATAGCAATCTTAATAACTGCTTTGGAAAAGGTATTAAAGAGTAAAGTTGAAATAGCAGGGTTGCTAAGTGTTATGACAATAGGTTTTATATTTTTAGAAAAGAAACCAAAAACTGCTAAAAGACTAGCAGATAAATTCAATAAAATATGGGTTTTTGCTGAAATATTATTATTTGTATTAGTCGGTGCAGAAGTGAATCTTCATGTAGCTTTTGATTCAGGATTAATGGGTTTAGTGATTGTTTTTGGTGGTTTATTAGCTAGAAGTATTGGTGTTTTAATTTCTACTATTGGTAAAGAATATAATATAAAAGAAAAAATGTTTATGATAATAGCATTTTTACCTAAAGCAACAGTTCAAGCAGCTATAGGAGCTAAGGCATTAAATGCGGGAGTTATCTCAGGTGATATTATTTTAGCAATAGCAGTTCTTTCTATACTTATAACAGCTCCATTGGGAGCTATCGGGATTAACTTAACTGCTAAAAGATTTTTAGACAATTAAAAGTGACACTTAAAAAGCTTTATGGTATACTGAATAAAAATTTTGCTTATTTGTTAGGAAACATTTAGCTTTTATATAAGGTGTGGTAAAAATGTTAACATATACGGTGAATTTAAATAATGAGAATTTAATGAATATAATTAATAAAAATCATCTAAATGAATATAAAAATCAAGTGTATTATCTTCATGAATCTCTCTGTCAAATAATAAAAGCTAAAGCTTATTATACTATACTTGATAAGGATAGTCCTTTTTTTGAAAGTCTTAGAAGGTATAAAAAAGGTGATAAGAAAGTCATTATAGGAGTGATAACTCTAGGTAAAGGAATTGATCATTTACTAGAGATAAATCATAATCAACCTTTTAAAACGCATATTATTGATATCCTTACTAATGAAATGTTAAAAGAAGCTTTAAATAAATTCAAAGAGAAATGTTTAGAAGAGCAAACTAATATTAAAGGTTTAGGGAATACTCTGTTTCCAGGTGCTCAATTACCAATAGAGTTAAATACAATAATAATAGAAAAGATATTAGAAATAAATGATATAGAGGTTAATGAACAATATGTTATGAAACCGCTCAAAACTATCTCCTTTATTATGGAAGAAAGTAAAAATAATCTTAAAGAAAATGTTTGTAGTAATTGTACATCCTTTAATTGTCAAAATAGAGAAGAAATAAATCTAAAGATAATTGTTGATAAAAAAGAAATAAACGCAAAAGTAAGGTGTGGTAAAAATCTATTAACCACATTAAACAAACTAGGTTATTTAATTTCTCAAGACTGTGGTGGACAAAAAAGATGTGGTAAATGTAAAATTAAAGTTATAGAAGGATATAATAATATTAATAAACTAGATAATTCTTTTCTTACAGATGAAGAAATTAATAAAGGTATTAGACTTGCTTGTGGTATTATACTACATAATTCTATGACTATTTCATTAATAAATTATAGGAAGATTAATAAAGAATTAAAGATTGTTGGTAACACAATGAGAAGTATTTCTGCAAAAAACATATTATATGGTATAGCAATCGACGTTGGTACAACAACTATTGAAATGTCTTTAGTTAATTTGAATAATAATGAACTAATTGCTACAATAAAAGAACAAAACAAACAATTAATATTTGGTTCAGATGTGTTATCAAGAGCTCAGTGGGCGAGAGATAATATAAACGGAATAAAAATAATTCAAGATACAATAAACAAGCAAATACAAGGGTTAATTACAGAGCTTATTAATGAATTTACAATAAATCAAAAACAACTTACTTATATAATAATTAGTGCTAATACAATTATTTCTCATTTTATAATGGGGTTTAATACTAATAAATTAATTATATCACCATTTGAACCAGTAACTAAAGAAATGCAAATATTTACTGGTGAAATATTTTGTCTAAATGAAAATATAAAGGTAGTTATACTTCCTACTATTTCAGCTTTTATTGGTTCAGATATTTTATCCGGTATGCATTTTACTAGAATGGATAATAGTAGAGAAGTATCATTATTAATTGATTTAGGTACAAATGGTGAAATAGTTATGGGTAATAAAAATGGATTTTTAAGTTGCTCAACTGCAGTTGGACCAGCTTTTGAGGGTACTCATATTAATAGTGGAATGGGGGCTATGGAAGGGGCTATTTCAAATTATACTAATTCGCAGAAATATTCTGTAATAGGGAATGTGGAGCCTAAAGGGATTTGTGGTTCTGGCTTGATTGACATAATATCATATTTAATTAATAATAAAGAAGTAGATGAAAATGGTTCGATAACAGATACAAAAAAAGAAATATATATAACTAATGAATTAAAAGTGACTCAACAAGATATTCGGCAGGTACAAATGGCTAAAAGTGCGATAAGAAGTGGTATTGAATTATTGATTAATGAAAGTGAGTTTAACTTGGAAGATATATCAAAAGTTTTTTTGACAGGTGGATTTGGTGAGTACATAAATGTAGATAATGCAATTAATATTGGTATGCTACCAAGGATATTTAAAGAAAAAGTTATTCCGATTCATAACACCTCATTACAAGGAGCTATAGAATGTGTAAATGATTTGGACAAACTAACATCACTTATTAAATTATCAGACAAGACTAGATACATTGAATTGGCTAATCATATAGATTTTCAGACAATATATATTAAAAATATTAATTTTTAACCTAGGAGGTACTTAATTGACAATAAAAGAGTATTTAAAAGATAATATATTAATTACAGATGGAGCTATGGGAACTTATTATGCACAAATAAAAGAAACAAAACATACAATGTCAGAAAAAGCTAATATTAATGATCCTAGTATTATAAATGATATTCATACACAATATATAGAATCTGGCGCAAAATTGATTAGAACTAATACTTTTTCAGCTAATACGCATATGCTTGAGATGGGTATAGATCAAGTTTTAGAAATTGTACGAAAAGGGTATCGAATTGCAAAAACTGCTGTAGATATGTCAGAAAAAGAAGTATATATCGCTGCAAGTATTGGGCCAATTCCCGAGACGGGATTTTTAGAGGATGAAGTAATACTTCAAGAGTATTATGATATTGTTGATGAGTTCTTATCACAAGGTGCAAATATTTTTCTTTTTGAAACTTTTTCAGATATAAAATACATTAAAAAATTAGTTCCATATATAAAAAGTAAAAATAAAAATTCAACTGTAATGGCTCAATTTGCACTAAATCTATATGGGTATACTAAAAGGGGCATGAGTGCAAAACGGTTATTAAGTGAATTGCATAAGATAGAAGGTTTAGATGTTTATGGTTTTAATTGTGGAATAGGGGCCGGACATTTATATCAAATTCTTGACAAGCTTCATTGGGAAGAAGATGCTATTATTGCAGCTGTTCCAAATTCTGGATATCCAGATATTTTACAAGATAGAATGGTATATATGGATAATCCTAGTTATTTTGTTGATACAATGATTGGCTTGGTTAAGTTAGGGATACAAGTAATTGGTGGCTGTTGTGGGACTACTCCAGCGCATATAAAAATGTTATCTGATTCATTAAAAGATTTTAAGCTAGATACTATCAAAAAAAGAATTCCCCAAGAAATATATAAAAGACAAAATAAAAAAACTAAAAATGTTTTTTATGATAAATTAGAACAAGGTAAAAAAGTAATAGCAGTGGAATTAGATCCTCCATTTGGAAAAGATATTGATAAAGTTATGGAAGGTGCCAATTTACTAAAATCATCAGGAGTAGATATGATTACAATTGCAGATTCACCAATGGGTAAACCTAGAGCAGATTCTATAATTATTGCTTCAAAAATAAATAAAGAAGTAAATATTCCAGTTATGCCACATATTTGTTGTAGAGATAAAAATATAATTGCTATGAGGTCACAACTGTTAGGGGCATATATAGAAGGTATTAGGAATTTGCTTTTAGTTACTGGAGATCCAATACCAAGTGGAGATAGAAATGAAATAAAGAGTGTTTTTAATATGAACTCTATACAATTAATGCAAATGGTTAAAGAGATGAACATAGAACATTTTTCTGATGATACTATATTTTATGGTGGAGCCTTGAATCTAAATAGACCTCAAATAGATAAAGAAATAGAACGTATAAAAAAGAAAATAGAAGCAGGAGCAACGTATTTTCTAACTCAGCCAATATATGAAGAAGAAGGACTTAATAGATTAAAATATATTAAAGAAAAATTAGATGTAAAGATATTAGGTGGCATCTTACCTCTTGTAAACATAAGAAATGCTAGATTTATTCAAAATGAAATATTAGGAATTCTTATACCTGATAGTATTATAGAAAGATTTGATGAAAATATGTCAAGAGAAGAAAGTGAAGAAATTGGTATTGAAATAGCAGTAGAAATTGCTTTAAAGATGGGGGAATATGTGGATGGTTATTATTATATGATACCATTTAATAGAATTCATATGATAGATAAGATAATGAAACGAATTAATAAAGAAGGTGAGCATATTGACTAAAAAGGAATTTTATAAATTATTTAGTTCAGAAAAACCTATTTTATTAGATGGGGCTACTGGTACAGAATTTCAAAGATTGGGTATGCCAATTGGTGTAAGTCCTGAAAAGTGGGCGCTAGATAATTCATTCAAAGTTTATGATTTGCAAAAAGCTTATGTGGAAGCGGGGAGTAAAATTTTATATACACCTACATTTGGTGCTAATAGAATAAAATTAAAAGATTATGGTTTTGAAGATAGTGTTAAAGAATTCAATAAACAATTAGTTTATATGACTAAAGAAGCAGTTCATGGTCAAGCTTTTGTTGCAGGAAATATATCTGCTACAGGGGAGCAAATATATCCTATTGGAGATACAACATTTGAAGAAATAGTAGAAGTTTACAAAGAGCAGGTTGAAGGATTATTATTAGGAGGGGTAGACTTATTTGTAATTGAAACGATGATGAGCCTTCAAGAAGCAAGAGCGGGTGTTATAGCAATTAAAGAATTATGTGATTTGCCTATTATGGTTAGTTTAACATATGATGAAAGCGGCCATACACTATATGGTACAGATCCATTAACAGCGTTAATTACTCTTCAGAATCTAGGTGCTGATTCTGTTGGATTTAACTGTTCAACTGGTCCTGATAAGATGATATATCTTATAAATCAAGTAAAGCCTTATGCTAAAGTACCTATCTTTGCAAAACCAAATGCAGGGTTACCTAAAATGGTTGATGGAATTTCAGTATATGATATGGATAAAAAAACTTTTGCAAAAGAATGTAAAGAACTTGTTTTAGCAGGGGCAAACATAGTTGGTGGATGTTGTGGTACAAATCCAGAATATATATATGAATTAAATAATATAGTTTCTTCCTTGAAAACAATGAAACCATTAGAAAAACAAGGTACTTGTGTTTCGTCTGAAAGAAAAACTGTATTAATAGAGCTTGAAGGTAAAACTCATGTTGTTGGTGAAAGAATTAATCCTACTGGCAAAAAGTACTTACAAGAAGAATTAAAACAAGGCAAATTAGATGCTATTACTAATATGGCATTGGAACAAATAGAAAATGGAGCAACAATATTAGATGTTAACCTTGGTATGAACGGAATAGATGAAAAAGAAATGATGATAAAAGTTATTCAACATCTATCACGATTAGTTGATGTTCCTTTGTGTATAGATTCTAGTCACATAGAAGTTATTGAAGTAGCTTTAAGAGTTTATCCAGGACGCGCTTTGGTTAATTCAATATCATTAGAAAAACATAAGGTTGAAAACTTACTTCCTATTGTTAAAAAATATGGAGCAGCTTTTATTTTACTACCTTTATCAGATAAGGGACTTCCTAAAAATATAGATGAAAAAATAGATATTATTCATGAAGTAGAAAAACAAGCAAAGGAATATGGATTTCAACGGGAAGATATTATAATAGATGGTTTAGTTACTACAGTAGCTACAAACCCAAATGCAGCGTTAGAAACATTACAAACTATTGAATATTGCAAAGAAGAACTAAAAATGGCAACCATATTAGGATTATCTAATATATCCTTTGGTTTGCCTGAAAGAAAATATCTAAATAGTTCCTTTTTGAGTATGGCTATTAGCAAAGGTCTTACAGCAGCTATTGCAAATCCATCATCAGAATTATTAATGATGACAACAGTTGCATCAGATGTTTTAAATGGGAAAGATATGGAGAGTAAAAGGTTTATTAAAAAAATCAACTTATCAAAGGGAGAAGAGAATAAAACCAACAAAGAATTTATTCATCCTATATATGAAGCTGTTGTAAAAGGAAATAAAGATGGAATTATTAATTTGATTCAAGAGTTTTTAGCAAAAGAAAACAATTATCAAGAAATAATAAATACATTTATGATTCCAGCGATAAATAAAGTAGGTGAGTTGTTTGATGAACAAGTTTATTTTTTGCCTCAATTAATTGCAAGTGCAGAGACTATGAAAAAGGGAATAGAATATTTAGAGCCATTATTAAAAGAAGCAGAAAAAAACACATCAATTAAAAAGCCTAAAATTGTAATGGCTACAGTAGAAGGAGATATACACGATATAGGTAAAAACTTAGTTGTACTTATGCTAAAAAACCATGGGTTTGATGTAATTGATTTAGGTAAGGATGTTTCATCTGAAATAATTATTCAAAAAGCAAAAGATGAGGATGCTGACATTATAGGGCTATCAGCTCTTATGACAACAACTATGATTCAAATGAAAAATGTAATTAATATGGCTAAAGAACTAAAATTAAAAGCTAAAATTGTTATTGGAGGGGCTGTAATTACAGAGTCCTTTGCTAAAGAAATTGGAGCTGATGGATATTCTAGAGATGCTTCTGATGCAGTTAATCTAATAAAGACTTTGTTAAAAATCACTAAATAATTACAGGAGATTGAAATTTTTTATACAATTTTAATAAAATAAAATGCATAATTAAAAATGTTTGTAATAATAATTTATAAATAATATATTCCAACATATGAAGACAGCATCATCATATATAAAGATGTAGAAATGGTAATTTTATTGCTTTTATATTGCCATAAAATGTGTTGACAAAACCTTTAAATCTTGCTACAATACTAGCAATTGAAATTATAAAAAATGCAGTGATGGAGACAAGGATTTATTTAATTAGTTACAGAGAACTGATGGTTGGTGCGAATCAGTACTATTTTATATATCTAGATCACTCCTGAGCAGTATCACTGAACTTTTTAGTAAGTGATAAACGGTAAGCCCCGTTATAGGCAAGGGTTTGTTAGAACCTAGATTTAAGAGAGGTCTTATTTATATATAAGGCAATTAGGGTGGTAACGCGTGGTAGAACACCTCGTCCCTACAGTAATACTGTAGAGGCGAGGTTTTTTGTTTATTATTAGCAAAGTCCTACTTTTAAGATGATTGATATTTATAACATAAACCTATTGAAATGACTTAAATAATGTTTAGGTTAAAACTTTATGTAAGATAATATAAAGTAAAAGTAAATGGGGTATACACCCAAACTTTTATTATATATAATTTAAATTGAAGTGTTATTTATTAGGAGGTGTATTTGAATGAAAAAACTTGTACTATCTGTTTTGGTTGAAAATCACTCAGGAGTATTAAGTAGAGTAGCTGGATTGTTCAGTCGCCGAGGATATAATATAGATAGCTTATCTGTTGGCGTAACAACAAATCCTGATGTTTCTAGGATGACAATTGTGGCTCGTGGAGATGACCAGATACTAGAACAAATCAAAAAACAATTAAATAAGCTGGTAGATGTTATTAAGATTATTGAATTGCCTAATGACAAATCAGTTTACAGAGAGTTGGCATTAATTAAAGTAGAATCAACAGCTCAAACAAGGCCT
Source organism: Eubacteriales bacterium (assembly GCA_046546235.1). Taxonomy (GTDB): domain Bacteria; phylum Bacillota; class Clostridia; order Lachnospirales; family DSM-24629; genus JBKGYG01. The sequence continues at coordinate 18,824 of JBKGYG010000007.1, forward strand.
TCTATTATAGAAATAGCTGACATATTTAGAGCTAAAATCATTGACGTTGCAACTGAAGCATTGACTATTGAGATAACAGGTGATCAAAACAAGTTAAGTGCTTTTATAGATCTTTTGAACCCTTTTGGGATTAAAGAAATTGTTAGAACTGGATTAACAGGCATTAAAAGAGGAAATGAAGATATAAAAAAATATTTAGATTAGGGAGGATTTTAAAATGGCAAAAATGTTTTATGAAAAGGATTGTAATTTAGGATTATTAGAAGGGAAGACAGTAGCAGTAATAGGTTATGGTAGTCAAGGACACGCTCATGCACTTAATTTACATGAATCAGGGGTAGATGTTGTTGTAGGACTATACGAGGGAAGCAAATCATGGAAACTAGCAGAAGATGCAGGGTTAAAAGTGGCAGTAGCAGAAGAAGCTTCTAAAATGGCAGACGTTATAATGATTTTAATTAATGATGAAAAACAAGGTCAATTATATAAAGAAAAAATTGAGCCAAATTTAGAAGCAGGGAATGGTTTAGTATTTGCACATGGATTTAATATTCATTTTGGTCAAATTATACCACCAGAAGATGTAGATGTTTATATGGTTGCACCAAAAGGACCAGGCCATACAGTGCGTAGTCAATATGAAGAAGGAAAAGGAGTACCTTGTCTTATAGCAGTACATCAAGATGCTACTGGAAAAGCAAAAGACTATGCATTAGCATATGCTGCAGGAATCGGTGGTGCTAGAGCAGGCATTCTTGAAACAACATTTAAAGAAGAAACAGAAACAGATCTTTTTGGAGAACAAGCAGTATTATGTGGTGGGGTAAGTGAACTTATTAAAGCAGGGTTTGAAACATTAGTAGAAGCTGGTTATCAGCCTGAAAGTGCTTACTTTGAATGTTTGCATGAAATGAAATTAATTGTAGACTTAGTTAATCAAGGTGGTTTAGGCTACATGAGATATTCAATTAGTGATACAGCTGAATTCGGCGATTACTCAGTTGGTAAAAGAATTATTACAGAACAAACAAAAGCTGAAATGAAGCAAGTTCTTAAAGAAATTCAGGACGGTACATTTGCAAAGAATTGGATTATTGAAAATCAAGTAGGACGTCCATCATTCAATGCTAGAAGACGTTTAGAGCAAGATCATCAAATAGAAAAAGTAGGAAAAGAGTTACGTAAAATGATGAGTTGGATTAAATAATATGGTTCGTAATTGAATTTGTAACAGGAAAGTATGATTATTAGAAAGTATCAGCTTTCCTGATTACTTTAATAATGTAATTATAATTAGTAATATGCCTTAAAAAAGTTATAATTTGAAATGAAAGATGAAAATTAAATTCTTACAAATACATTTTTCATTATCTATGTTAAGGAGGGTTCAGATGGGTAAAATTAAAATTTTTGATACAACTTTAAGAGATGGAGAACAATCACCAGGTTGTAGTATGAATCTAGAAGAGAAAATACAAGTTGCTCATCAGTTAGAGCGTTTAGGTGTTGATGTTATTGAAGCTGGATTTGCTATAGCATCTCCAGGAGATTTTGAGTCTGTTAAATCAATTGCAAGTGTTGTTAAAAATTCTAGAGTAGCTAGCTTATCTAGAGCCCTTACAAAAGATATAGATAGAGCTTATGAAGCTGTTAAAAATGCAGAAGCACCTCGTATTCATACTTTTATAGCAACATCGGATATTCATATGAAATATAAATTAAAGAAAACTCCAGAACAAGTAATGCAACAAGCTATTGAAATGGTTAAATATGCAAAAAGTTTATGTTCAGATATTGAGTTTTCTGCTGAAGACGCTTCTAGATCAGATAAAGATTTTTTGTGTAAAGTATTCGAAGCAGTTATAAAAGAAGGGGCAACAGTAATTAATATACCTGATACGGTAGGATATACAACACCTATTGAATTTTATGAATTCATAAGTTATATTAAAAATAATGTATCTAATATTGATAAAGCAGATATATCTGTACATTGCCATAATGATCTTGGATTAGCTGTAGCTAATACACTTGCGGCAGTAAAGGCAGGTGCTACTCAACTAGAATGTACTATTAACGGAATTGGAGAAAGAGCAGGTAATGCAGCTTTAGAAGAAATTGTTATGGGTCTTACTACGAGAAAAGACGTTTATGGTTTCGAAACTAATATTAATACAAAAGAAATATATCATACAAGCCGATTAGTATCTTCTGTGACAGGGGCTGTCGTTCAAGCTAATAAAGCTATTGTAGGCGAAAATGCTTTTGCTCATGAATCAGGTATTCATCAACATGGTATGTTGGCAAATAAGAGTACCTATGAAATTATGACACCTGAATCTATTGGTTTGACGCAAAATAAGATGGTATTAGGCAAACACTCAGGTCGTCATGCTTTTGAAGATCGTCTTATACAATTAGGTTATGAACTTTCTAAAGAAGAGGTTGATGAAGCATTTAAATCATTTAAGGAACTTGCAGATAAAAAGAAAACTGTTTCTGATAGAGACATTGAAGCATTAGTTGGTCAGGAACAACAGCATGTAGAAGAAACATACCACTATGAAAGATTTGTTATAAATAGTGGGAATACAATTACAGCTACTGCAAGTGTAAAACTATCAAGAAACGAAGCTATATTTGAAGAGGTTTCTACTGGAGATGGACCGATTGATGCATCCTTTAAGGCTATAGATAAAATTGTTGGTTTAGACTTTACTTTAGAAGATTATATAATTCAAGCAGTAACTGAAGGTAAAGATGCTCAGGGTTCTGTTACTATTAAATTATTAAAAGATGGGGAATTTTATAAAGGGAAAGGTCTAAGCACAGATATTATTGAAGCTAGTATAATAGCTTACGTTAATGCAATTAATAAGATGCTAGATATTTCATTAAGTTAGAAAGGGGGCTACTAATTATGTCAAGGATAGAAATATTTGATTCAACTTTAAGAGATGGTGCACAAGCAGAAGGAATATCTTTTTCTGTAGGAGACAAATTAAAAATAGTAAAAGCTATGGATAGCATGGGAATCTCTTATATTGAAGCAGGAAACCCAGGTTCTAATCCAAAAGACTTAGAATTTTTTAAGCGAGTAAAAGAATTAGAACTAAAAAATGCTAAATTAACAGCTTTTGGTAGCACCCGAAGAAGAAATATTAAAGTGGAAGATGATGGGAATGTACAATCATTATTAGAAGCTAATACTGAAGCGGTTGCAATTTTTGGTAAAAGTTGGGACTTTCATGTAACTGATATTATAAGAACAACATTAGAAGAAAATCTTAAAATGATTGAAGATACTATATCTTTTTTTAAAGAAAAAGGCAAGGAAGTAATTTTTGATGCTGAACACTTTTATGATGGATATAAAGCTAATAAAGAATATGCTTTAAAAGCATTACAGGCTGCTGTTAAAGGTGGGGCAGATGTTCTTGCTCTATGTGATACTAATGGAGGTTGTATGCCTTTAGAGATTTATGATATAACAAAGGTTGTTAGTGAAAGATTTTTTGATACAACTATAGGAATACATTGTCATAATGATAGTGGTATGGCTGTTGCCAATTCTATTATGGCAGTAGAAGCAGGAGCAACCCATGTTCAAGGAACATATATAGGATTTGGAGAACGCTGTGGTAATGCTAACTTAAGTACTATAATAGGGAATCTTCAAGCAAAGAAAAATTATGATTGTATTCCAAAAGAGAAACTTGAAATGTTAACTAGTACAGCATTATTAGTTGCAGAGATTGCAAACATACCTCTTTTTGATAAAGAGGCCTTTGTAGGAAGAAGTGCATTTACTCACAAAGGTGGAATGCATATAGATGGTGTTAATAAAGATCCCAGTTCTTTTGAACATATAAACCCAGAAATAGTTGGTAATACAAGAAGATTTCTTATGTCTGAAGTGGCTGGAAGAAGTACCATATTGAAAAAAATCAAAAAATTTGCTCCTGAATTAACAAAAGACTCGAAAGATGCTAAAATAATCATTGATCGGTTAAAAGAACTTGAACATGAGGGATATCAATTCGAAGGAGCAGAAAGCACATTTGAACTTATAATAAGAAAACATTTAGGTAAATATAAACCATTTTTTCAACTTGAGAATTTTAAAATTATTGAAGAACAACCATCTAAAGATTCCGACCGTAGTGCTTATGCTATGGTTAAAGTTAAAGTTGATGAAACTGAAGAATTTACTGCTGCTGAAGGGGATGGACCAGTTAATGCCCTAGATAAAGCACTTAGAAAAGCATTAGAAGTCTTTTATCCTGAATTAATGGCGGTGCATTTAACAGATTATAAAGTGCGCGTGCTTGATTCAAAAACAGCAACAGCAGCTAAAGTAAGGGTTTTAATTACTTCTTCAGATGGTTATCATCTTTGGTCAACAGTTGGTGTTTCTACAGATATAATTGAAGCAAGTTTGATTGCTTTAATTGATTCAATTGAAGTTAAATTACTAAGAGATTTAGAAAAAAAAATTAAAGCCTATATGTAATTAATGGAGAGGTAATAAGTATTATAAGGAAAGTAAGGTGAATTTTAAATGAATTATAAATTAGCTGTAGTTCCAGGTGATGGAATAGGGCCTGATATTATTAGAGAAGCAGTAAAAGTATTGGATAAAGTTGGAGAAGTATATGGACATGATTTTGAATATACAGAGGTTTTAGCTGGTGGGGCAGCTTTAGATACTGAAGGAGTACCTCTTCCACAAAAAACTATGGATGTATGTAAGAATAGTGACTCTGTATTGCTAGGAGCTGTTGGTGGGCCGAAATGGGATCACTTAGATGGCAATATGAGACCTGAAAAAGCTTTGCTTGGTTTAAGAAGTGGATTAGGTTTATTTGCTAATATACGTCCAGCTGTATTATTTAACGAATTAAAATCAGCCTGTCTTCTTAGAGAAGATATAATTGGTGATGATGGTTTAGATATCGTAGTTGTTCGTGAACTTACAGGTGGTATTTACTTTGGAGAAAGAGGAACAAAAGGCAATAAAGAATTTGATACACTAGAATATAGTGAAGAAGAAGTTAAAAGAATTGCAGTTAAAGCTTTTGATATAGCTATGAAACGTGGCAAAAAAATAACTAGTGTTGATAAAGCTAACATTTTAGATACTTCTCGCATGTGGAGAAAAGTTGTTGAAGAAGTTGCAAAAGACTACCCAGAAGTAGAATTAAACCATATGTACGTAGATAATGCTGCTATGCAACTTGTAAGGAATCCAAAGCAGTTTGATGTTATCTTAACTGGTAATATGTTTGGTGACATTTTATCTGATGAAGCTAGTATGATAACAGGTTCAATCGGTATGTTGCCATCTGCAAGTCTTGGGGTTTCTAAACTAGGTATGTATGAGCCTATTCATGGTTCAGCTCCAGATATTGCAGGACAAAATATAGCAAATCCAATTGCAACTATTATGTCAGTTGCAATGATGTTAAGATATTCATTTGATTTAGAAAAAGAAGCAAGTGCAGTAGAAGAAGCAGTAAAAAAAGTATTAGAAAATGGATATAGGACTTCTGATATTATGAGTTCTAACAAAAATAAAATTGGAACTGATAAAATGGGAGATTTAATTGTAAAAGAAATAGAATAGTATTGAAACTTGTAGACTATTAATGTTTAATAGATAGAGGGTGAAAATATGTCTAGAAAATCAGTAACAGAAGGGGTACAAAGAGCTCCTCATCGTTCTCTTTTTAAAGCAAGTGGTTATACAGATGAGGAAATGAAAAGACCTCTTATTGGTATAGTAAACTCACAAAATGACATAGTGCCTGGACATGTACACTTAGACACTATTGTAGATGCCGTAAAAACTGGTGTTTTAATGGGAGGAGGAACGCCTTTCTCTTTTCCTGCAATAGCAGTTTGTGATGGGATTGCTATGGGTCATAAAGGGATGCATTATTCTTTAGTTACTAGAGAATTAATTGCAGATTCTATTGAATCTATGGCTCTTGCTCATGGTTTTGATGCATTAGTTATGGTTCCAAATTGTGATAAAAATGTTCCAGGAATGTTAATGGCTGCAGCACGACTTAATATACCAACAGTTTTTGTAAGTGGTGGACCAATGCTTGCTGGTAAAGTAAGTTGCAATCCTAACAATATTAGTCTTTCAACAATGTTTGAAGCAGTTGGTTCAGTTGCTAGTGGCAATATGTCAGAGGAAGAGCTTTATGAATATGAAGAAAATGCTTGTCCAACTTGCGGTTCTTGTTCAGGAATGTTTACTGCTAATAGTATGAACTGTCTTACAGAAGTACTAGGGTTAGGGTTGCCAGGTAATGGAACAATTCCAGCTGTTTATTCAGAAAGAATAAGATTAGCAAAAAGGGCTGGATTAGCTGTAATGGAGATGTTTGAAAAGAATATATGTCCAAAAGACATAATGAATGATAAAGCATTTAAAAATGCTCTTACAGTGGATATGGCTCTCGGTTGTAGTACAAATAGCATGTTGCATTTACCTGCTATAGCATATGATGCAGGTATTGAGATTGATTTAGATATTGCTAATGATATAAGCAAGAAAACACCTAACTTATGTCGTTTAAGTCCTGCTGGTCATCATCATATAGAAGATTTATATGCTGCAGGTGGGGTTCAGGCTGTAATGAAAGAATTAGATAAGAAAGATTTATTAAATACAGATATAATAACAGTTACAGGTAAAACTGTTAAAGAAAATATTGATAAATCAGTTAATAGGAATTCAGAAATTATACGAACAATTGATAATCCATATAGTGAAACAGGTGGAATAGCAGTTCTAAGAGGGAATTTAGCTCCTGATGGATGCGTCGTAAAAAGATCAGCGGTTGCAGAGGAAATGATGGTACATCGTGGACCTGCTAGAGTATTTGATGGTGAAGAACCTACAATAGAAGCTATACTTAATGGAGATATTAAAGCTGGTGATGTTGTTGTAATACGTTATGAAGGTCCCAAAGGTGGACCAGGTATGAGAGAAATGTTATCACCTACATCAGCATTAGCTGGAATGGGTCTTGATAAAAAAGTAGCTCTTATTACAGATGGACGTTTTAGTGGTGCTACAAAAGGTGCCTCTATTGGGCATGTTTCACCAGAAGCTGCTGTTGGAGGAACTATTGGGTTAGTAAAAGAAGGAGATATGATTTCTATTGATATCCCTAATTATAAAATACATTTAGAAGTTAATGATGAAGAATTAACAAATAGAAAAGTTGAATGGAAACCAATAGAACCAAAAATAAATAAAGGCTATTTGGTTAGATATGCATCATTAGTTACTTCTGCAAATACAGGTGCCGTATTAAAGGTACCAGAACAATAATTTAGATATTCTGTGTGAAAGGAGTGGAGGCTGTGTTATTAACAGGTGCACAGATATTGGTTGAATGTTTAAAAGAACAGAATGTAGATACGGTTTTCGGATTTCCTGGTGGAGCTGTTCTTAATATATACGATGAATTGTATAAACATAGTAGTGAGATAAAGCATATTCTTACATCTCATGAACAAGGAGCATCTCATGCGGCAGATGGGTATGCAAGATCAACTGGGAAAACAGGTGTTGTAATAGCAACTTCAGGTCCAGGAGCTACAAATCTTGTTACTGGTATTGCTACAGCTTATATGGATTCTGTACCTATGGTAGCTATAACAGGGAATGTTCCAGTTTCATTATTAGGTAGAGATAGTTTTCAAGAAGTTGATATTGCTGGAGTAACAATGCCAATAACAAAACATAATTATATTGTTAAAGATGTTAATGATTTGGCTGATACTATTAGAGAGGCTTTCTATATTGCTCAAGAAGGAAGACCTGGTCCAGTATTAATAGATATACCTAAAGATATAACTTCAAATAAGGCAGATTATGAAGAGAAAAAACTAAAAGAAATAAAAAGGTTTACAACTAAGATAAAAGAAAATAATATTAATGAAGCAATTAAACTTATAAATAATGCTAAAAAACCTTTTATATATGCAGGTGGAGGAGTTATACTTTCTGATGCTTCTGAAGAATTAATAACTTTTGTAGAGAAAATTCAAGCACCAGTTACTTGTAGTCTTATGGGTAAAGGTGGTTTTCCAGGAGATCATCCATTATATACAGGAATGGTTGGTATGCATGGAACTAAAAGCTCTAATATTGGAATAACTAACTGTGATCTGCTAATAGTTGTAGGTGCAAGATTTAGTGATAGAGTTATTGGTAAATCTGATAGTTTTGCAAAAAATGCTAGGGTACTTCACTTAGATATTGACCCAGCAGAAGTAAATAAAAACATACCTACACATCACCATATTATTGGAGATCTTAAAGTTGTTCTTGATAAATTAAACTCTGAAGTAGAAACTAAAAAAAGAGACGAATGGATTAATGAAGTCAATGAGCTTAAAGTTAAGTTTCCATTAAAATATAATAAGAATGTTTTAACAGCACAATATGTAATAGAGAAGCTTTATGAAGTCACTAATGGAGATGCAATTATTAGTACAGAAGTTGGTCAACATCAAATGTGGGCAGCTCAATATTATAAGTATAAAAAGCCTCGTACTCTTTTAACATCAGGGGGATTAGGGACTATGGGATATGGTTTTGGAGCTTGTATAGGAGCGCAAGTTGGCAACCCTGATAAAAAAGTTGTAAATATAGCAGGTGATGGTAGTTTTAGAATGAATTTAAATGAATTAGCTACAGCTGTAAGATATAAACTACCTGTTGTTATTTTGGTAATCAATAATCATGTTTTAGGTATGGTACGTCAATGGCAGAATCTTTTTTATGAAGAAAGATATTCCTATACTACCTTGGAACAAGATATAGATTATGTTAAATTAGCAGAGGCATTTGGTGCTGTTGGTTATAATTTAAGGGAAAAAGAAGATGTTGAGGATATTTTAACAAAAGCGTTAAAAGAGAAAAAACCAGTTATAGTAAATTGTGAAATAGGTAAAGATGACAAAGTATGGCCTATGGTTGCTCCAGGGGCGCCAATTGACAATATACTATTAGGTGAATAAAACTTTGCCAACCACATACAATTGAAAGTGGTTGGTTTGAGTTTTTTTAATAATTATTAGTTGATGTTATAATATTATAAATATAACTCACAACAAAATGGTTAAATTTTTAACAAATAAAATTCTAAGCTATTGACTAAACAATGATAATCGTTTATGATGGTTTTATAGTTTAGTGAATTAACGTAAAATTAGGAGGGTCATTATATGAATCGTGTTTATAATTTTTCAGCTGGTCCAGCTACATTGCCTGAGGAAGTCTTAGAACAAGCATCAAAAGAAATGCTTAATTATGGTGGAACAGGTATGTCAGTTATGGAGATGAGTCATCGTTCTCAAGCCTTTGATGATATAATTAAAAATGCTGAAACTACATTAAGAGAAATTATGGGAATTCCTGATAATTATAAGGTTTTATTTTTACAGGGTGGAGCGTCTATGCAATTTGCAATGGTGCCACTTAATTTAATGACAACACATAAAAAAGCATTATTTGTTAATACTGGTGCTTGGTCAAAAAAAGCAATAGCTGAAGCGAAAAGATATGGTGAAGTTGTAGTTAAAGCATCTTCAGAAGATAAAAACTTCTCATATATTCCTGATGTAGATGCTATAGATTTTTCAGAAGAGGCAGATTATGTATACATAACATCCAATAATACTATTTATGGAACAAAATATACAAAACTACCTGAAGTAGGAGATAAAGTATTAGTATCTGATATGTCATCTAACATAATGTCTGAAAAGATTAATGTTAAAGATTATGGTATTATTTTTGCTGGAGCGCAAAAAAATATTGGCCCTGCAGGTGTTACAGTTGTTATTATTCGTGAAGATTTAATAGGTAAAGCTACTGATTTTACTCCAACTATGTTAGATTATAAAACACATGCTGACAAAGATTCTATGTTTAATACACCTCCAACATATAGTATCTATATTGCGGGTCTTGTTTTTAATTGGATTAAAAAACAAGGTGGTATTGAAGCTATAGAAAAGATTAATAGAGAAAAAGCAGAATTACTTTATAACTATCTTGATGCAAGTAAATTATTTGAAGGAACTGCTGCTAAAAAAGATCGTTCATTAATGAATGTGCCATTTATTCTTCCTAGTGATGAATTAAATGCTGAATTTATAAAAGAAGCTACTAAAAAAGGATTTGTTAATATTAAAGGCCACCGTTCAGTTGGTGGTATGCGGGCTAGTATTTATAATGCTATGCCTTTAGAAGGTATTAAAAAACTTGTTGGGTTTATGAAAGAATTTGAAATTAAACATAATTAGAATATAAGGTGGGATATAAGATGAAAAAGGTTCGTTGCTTAAACCCTATAGCACAAAAGGGTTTAGACTTATTAGGCCAAGATAAATACACTATTGTAGATGAAGAAAATGCAGAGGCTATATTAGTACGTAGTTATAAAATGCATGATATGGATTTGCCTAAGAATTTGGAAGCTATTGGAAGAGCTGGAGCAGGAGTTAATAATATACCAATAGACAAGTGTTCAGAAGAAGGAATCGTTGTATTTAATACACCAGGGGCAAATGCAAATGGTGTTAAAGAATTAGTAATTGCAAGTTTATTTTTATCATCCAGAGACATTATCGGTGGTGTTGAATGGGTGAATGGTTTAAAAGGAGAAACAGAAATAAGCAAAAAAGTAGAAAAAGGTAAGAAACAATTTGCTGGTCCAGAAATATTGGGTAAAAAACTAGGAGTTATAGGTTTAGGAGCTATTGGTTCAATGGTAGCTAATGCCGCTCGTAGTCTTGGAATGGAAGTTGTTGGTTATGATCCATTTATTTCTGTTGAGGCTGCTTGGGGGCTTTCAAGAACAGTAAAACGTTGTTTAAGTTTAGATGAACTTGTTAGTGATTGCGATTATATATCCATTCATGTTCCATTATTAGATGCTACTAAGGGAATACTTAATAAAGACATGTTTAGTAAAATGAAAGATAATGTAAGAATATTTAACTTTTCAAGAGCAGGACTTGTTAATGAAGACGATTTAGAAGAAGCTATTAATTCTGGGAAAGTAGCTAAATATGTAACAGATTTTCCTAATGAAAGAGTATTAGGTATGAATAATGTTATAAATATACCACATTTAGGGGCATCAACACCAGAATCAGAAGAGAATTGTGCAATAATGGCTGTTAATGAAATAGTAGATTATATTGAAAATGGAAATATTACTAATTCAGTTAATTACCCTGCTTGTAACATGGGAGTATGTTCTACTGTATCAAGAATAGCTATAAATCATAAAAATATACCTAATATGGTAGGTCAAATAACTACATTGTTAGCTAATAAAGGCTTGAATATTGCTGATATGTTAAATAAAAGCAAAGAAGACTGGGCTTATACTTTAATTGATATTGAAGATGAAGTTTCAGAAAATGTAGTTAATGAGATTAAAAATATCGAAGGTATTGTCAAGGTAAGGGTACTATGATATATAGATATAAGGAAAGTATTCTAATACACTAAGTTTTATTATATGAAGAAAAATAAATCTATAGCCACCTAAATGGTGGCTTTAAAAGTACATTTTTAAAATAAGGAGGGTAAACAATATGGCAGTTATTAAACCGTTTTCAGCGATAAGACCACAAGCTGAGGAAGTACATAAAGTTGCAGCATTACCATATGATGTTGTTAATTCTGAAGAGGCTAGAAAAATAGTTGAACAACAACCAAATTCTTTTATGAAGATAGATAGAGCTGAAGTTCAATTAGATGATAATGTTAATCCATATGATGAAAAAGTGTATCTAAAGGCTAGAGATACATTAAATGAAATGATAGAAGAAGGAATTTTTGTTCAAGATGAAGAACCTTGTTTATATTTATATCAATTAATTATGGATGGACGTGTTCAAACAGGGCTAGTTGCCTGTGCTTCCATTGATGATTATGTTAATAATGTTATAAAAAAACACGAAAACACTAGAGAACAAAAAGAATTAGATCGTATAAGACATGTTGATTGTTGCAATGCTCAAACAGGACCTATTTTTTTGGCATATAGATCTAACAAAACAGTAAGTGAATTAATTAATGATATAATTAATAAAGAACAACCGATTTATGATTTTGTTGCTGACGATAATGTTGGACATAAAGTATGGGCAATTAAAGCAAAAAACCAAATTGGTACTATTATAGATGCATTTAAAGAGATTGAAAATATTTATATTGCGGATGGACATCATAGAGCTGCTTCTGCTGTGAAAGTAGGACTAAAGAGAAGAAAAGAAAATCCTGAATATAATGGGAAAGAATCTTTTAACTTCTTTTTATCTGTACTATTTCCACATGAAGAACTTGAAATATTGCCATATAACAGAGTAGTAAAGGATATAAATGGACATACTGAAGAATCCTTTATAGAAGAAATAAAAAAATCTTTTGATGTTGAATTAATTGGTGATAAACCATATCAACCAAATGAAAAAGCAACATTTGGTATGTTTATAAATAACAAATGGTATAAATTATCAATAAAAAAAGAACTTATTCCATCTAATGATCCAGTTAAAAAATTAGATGTTTCATTATTACAAGATTATTTATTAAACCCTATTTTAGATATAAAAGATCCTAGATTAGATAGTAGAATTGATTTTGTTGGAGGTATTCGTGGATTAAATGAATTAGAAAGAAGAGCAAACAAAGATATGAAAATTGCTTTTTCTATGTATCCAACATCTATTAATGAACTTTTTGAAGTGTCAGATGCCAATCAGCTAATGCCACCAAAATCAACATGGTTTGAACCAAAGCTTAGAAGTGGATTGTTTATACATTCGCTAGAAAAGCCATATTAAAAAAACAATTGATTCTTAAAACACATACAAAAATAAACATATCAAAAAACACAAATTTTTCGAATGGGCGTATTACGATGCGTCCATTTTTTAACAATTAAAAAAGCCATATTATAAAAAAATTGATCCTTAAAACACATACAAATAAACATAACACAAAACACGAATTTCGTAGGGGCGTATCACGATGCGCCCATTTTAATAATCAAAAAAGCCATATTATAAAAACATCGGAACTTAGTACAATACCAATACCTTGGAATATCAATTTAAATCAATAAATCAAATTACTGGAACAAATCGCGAAACGAACGCGATTCAATGTCCTAATAAATTTATCAGAAAAATAAGTATACATAGTTTTATTAAAAATAGTTTATAATATTGATTAATGAATTAAAATCTGCTACCATGCATTTACATAGATGTAGAGATTTACTAATAATTGGAACAAGTTTTGACAATAATTGAAATACTATTTAAAACAAATAAAGGTTTTATAAATGGAGGTAGTATAATAAAATGAAAAAATTATTTAAGCCTTTTGGAATTTCTATGATGATACTAAGTTTGGGACTATCTAATATTAACCAACCATTTAATATTTTGGCAGTGGAAGAAGAAATTGATGTAAAAAACAATAAAGTTATAGATAAACGTGAAATAAAAATTGCACCTGATGCAACTTATACATGGAGTGATATGGAAGTAGATGATAACAAAGAAAAGGTACATTATGTAGAGTTTGACCTTCAAAACTCTAATCTTGATTTACAAGTTGGTAAGAGTAATGATTATGTATACGGTTTACAGACAGTAAGTGGTATGGCAAATGATTATGATAAAGAAGGTAATAGAGTTGTAGCTGCAATAAATGGTGATTTTTATCATATGAATAATGGAATTCCTTTAGGAACTTTTATAAACGATGGTAAAATTATAACTGATCCACCAGGAACTTGGTTAGATTGGTATGCTTTTGGTGTGAAAGAAGATAATACTGTAGTATTTGGAAAAAGTCCAAAGTTGCATAAAAAATTAATCATACCAGGAAATTCTGTTTTAGATATTAACTTTATTAATAGAATTCCAGCAATTGAGGATGCTCTTGTACTTTTTACATCAGATTTTTATTCATCTACAAAGACTAATGATAATAGAGATGAATATATATGTGAAATTATTATCGGCGATGAAGTTAGGGCAAATAAAGGTTTAATATTACAAGTTAAAGACATTAGAAAAAATACAGGGAATACAGAGATAAAAGATGGAGAAGTAGTTCTGTCTGCTTCTGGTAAATTTAAAGACAGTTTATCTAAGTTAAAAAAAGGAGACGAACTAGCAACATTCTTTAATATAGAAAACAAATGGAAAGATGTTAAACTAGCAGTAGGAGGGCAACACTTAATTGTAGATAATGGAAAAGTTGCAAATATAAACAGTAAAGAACGAGGACCAAGAGTAGCAATTGGCGTTAAAGAAGATGGTAAAATTGTTATGCTTGAAGTAGATGGTAGATCATCAGGCTTTAGTGAAGGTGTTACATTGAAAGAATTAGGCGAAATGATGAAAGATTTAGGTTGTGTAAATGCATTAAATCTTGATGGTGGAGGTTCTGCTACTTTTTTAGGTAGATTACCAGGAGAAATAAATAGAACAGTTCTTAACAAGCTATCTGATGGTAAAGAAAGAAGAGTTGCTAATTCAATTATGCTTATAAATAAGGGAGAAGAAAGTGACGCATCAAACTTTGTAGTACAACCTAATTTCTTAAGAATTTTACAAGGCAATGAATTTGATTTTAATTATGCAGCCATTGATAAAAACTATCATCCAGCAACTTTTAATGGTAATCCTAAATGGGAATTAACAGATAGTAGTCTTGGAAAGATAGACCAAGATGGTATTTTTAAGGCAGGAGAAAATTCAGGAACTACAAAGATAAAAGTTGCATATGAAGATATAGTCGGATTTGGTGAAGTAGAAATTGTAGATGATATAACAGAAATTAAACTTAATTATGAAGATGTAATTATAGCTCCAGGTGAAGAGTTGGATTTTGACATTAAAGCATTTAGAAATGGGCAAGAAATATTGGCTGATGATACATCTTTTGAATGGGTGACAGAAGGTTCTATTGGTTCAATAGATGAAAATGGAATTTTTACAGCTTCAGAATTAGAAAATGAATCTGGCAAAATAATAGTAAACTATAAAAATCCGACAACATCTAAAGTTATAACAACATCAATTGATGTAAATATTAGAGATTCTGTAGTAATAATAGAGGATTTTGAAAGTGGTAATAAATGGGAAGCAACAGGAGTTAGATATAATGAAATATTATATATGGAGACTAGTAATAATGTTAAGTTTGGTAACAAAGCAGGATTATTAGCATATGATTTCAGAGATACTGTTGGAACTTCGGGGGTTTACTTAGCACCTAAGGAACCAATTGAATTAGAAGGTTACCCTAAAAAGATAGGAATGTGGGTAAAAGGAGATGGCAAAGAACATTGGCTAAGATCGCAATTAAGGGATGGTAATAATAAGATAATTAATCTTGATTTTATTTCCTCTTCAAAAGGTGTTGATTTTAACGATTGGAAATACCTTGAAGTAGAAATACCAAAAGGATTAGCTTTACCATTAAAAATTGATTTACCAGTAAGATATATGGCAATAGACGATTCTAAGAAAAGTTTTGGATTTCTATTAATTGATGAAATTCAAGCAATATACTAAATTAATATTAAGGCAGGCATTAATGCCTGTCTTTTGTGATTTAGTACATGTTTTTAAGTACCGATTATCTAAAAAATAGGAGTTTCCTAATTAATAATAAAATGGGAGTATCGTGATACGCCCCAATAATATATAAACTAATACTTATTAGTTTTGCTAATTGGAAAAATCAACAAAATTATAGTAATATAAATACATTAGAAACATCTATATAAAATTCAAAGGGGAATTAGTATGTTAAAAAAAATAAAATGTTGTATTATAATCTCTATAATATTACTAATTTTTTGTAATATTATCTATGTTCCAAAGCTACAAGGAGCAACTACATATTGGGAAGAGGAGGAGATGGCAGAAAAATTAGCAGTTCTTGGATTATTTTCAGGGACGGGAAATGGATTTGAATTAGATAGGGTTCCTACTAGAGCAGAAGCTGCAGTTATGTTTGTTCGTTTGTTAGGTAAAGAAAAAGAAGCTATAGAAAATAAGTATAATCATAATTTTACAGATGTTCCTGACTGGGCGAATAATTATGTTGGATTTATGAGCGAATATAAACTAACTTCAGGAGTTGGAAACAATGAATTTGGTTCATCTTTACCTGCTAATGCTAATATGTATATGACATTTATTCTTAGAGCATTAGATTACGATGAGCAACAAGGTGATTTCCAGTGGGATAAAGCTGTTAATAAAGCAGTAGACTTAGAAATAATAAGTAATTTCCAAAAAAATTATTTAAAAGAATTTACTAGAGGAGACTTAGCAGCATTATCATATAAAGCTCTAGAAGCTAATATAAAAGATACAGAAAAACCACTTTTGATTGATTTAATAGAAACAGATGCTTTTACAAAAGAAACAGCTAAGGAAGTAGGATTAGATTATTTAATTACTTATTATGAGGTGAAAGATGGTCTTACAACAATCAAAAGTTCTAATTATGAAGATGATTATTTCGAAATTAGTTTAGAAGGGTCTAATACAGTTAGACTAGAAGGCAAAACATTAACTGATAATAAATGGGTATGGTTGAGGGTGAATAGTGTGAGTAATATACAAGATCAACATATACCTGTAAATAATAAGACTTATAGTAAAGTATTTAATATAAGTTTAGAAGAAGGAAAGGAATATGAATTAGAAATATTTATGGGGGAAGAGAGGTATGGAACTTATTCAGGCTTTGCAAAGAATATAATATTAACAAAGAATAAAACAGGATTAGTTATTAAACCATCTCCTGTATATTTCACTAATTTATTTAAGGAAGGTAATGAAATACCTACTAAGGAAGATGTAGAATTTGATATTAACTTTACTAAAACTTGGATAGGAGAAAGTAATTATAATAAGATAACAGATTTGGCATTAGAAATCACGAAGGGAATAGATAATGATTATGAAAAAGTGCTGGCTGTACATGATTGGGTAGCAGATAATATATATTATGATTATGACGCATATTACTCTGGAAGTTATGATGATAATAGAATAAAAGGTTCATTATTAGATGCTTTAAATGATAAACGTTCAGTTTGTCAAGGATATGCAGAGCTTACCGAGATGTTATTATTGTCTTTAGATATTCCTTGTGTAGTTGTGAAAGGATATGCATTAGGGATGAGTACTACCGGCAGATGGGAAGGTGTTGATGAATTAGATACTAACCATGCTTGGAATGAAGTCTATGTGGATGGAAGATGGATTATTATGGATACTACTTGGGATTCGAGAAATAAATATGAAGATGGACAATATATAAGAAGTGAGAAAAGATATAGATTTTTTGATCCTACAATTGAAGCATTTTCATTTACTCATAGGAAACGTTAAATTAGTTAAGAGTTACTTTTCAAACAATTTTATAGTGCTAGAGAATAAAGATGCTAACTTAACTACAAGTAGCATCTTTATTCTCTAACCATCTTGTGTGTTCTATCTGTAAAAAGAAAATAAATGTGCATCTTGGTGATATCCGTACTTATATAAATCTTTTATAATCTGTGATCCAATAATTGAATATATGATTCCATTAGTTCCATACCCTAGAATAAAATAACAATTTGGATATAAAGGGACTTCTCCTATATATCCGATGCTATCTTTAGTATCAGCATATATTCCAGCACTATAAAAAGCTTTTTCAATATTAAGATGAGGTAATAAATGATTTAACTTTTTATAAAGTAAATTAGATTTTTTTTCTAATAGTTTTCTATTAGGAATAAAGCCTTTATAAGGAGTATCCAATCCCCCTATAATTATACGATTATCTTTAGTAGTTCTTAAATAACAATTTGGATGTTTTCCTTCCCAGATTAAACAATTATCTTTCCATAAATATTTATCAGTTAAAGGTTTTGTGATTAATGTATATGTGTTATAAAAAGTTGTTGTTGTATACTTATCAACAAGAGGATCAGCTTCATAACCAGTTGCAAATATTATTTTTTTTGTTTTAATTGTATGATTTGGAGTATAAGCAATATTATATCCTTTTTTATAATCAATATATATTAACTCCGTATTTTCGAAAGCTTGTAAACCATGTTCTGTTGAATAATCTATCAAATTATGTGCCAATAAGTATGGATTAATTTCACCACCATCAAATGAGTATATTCCAGAGTAATAAGGAAGGTCAAAATGATTTTTCATAATTTTTTTAGAAACATAAGTAACTTTAAAGCCTGCACTTTTTCTAGAATTATATTCTTTTATTAATTGAATATTTTGATTAAAATTCTTAGCAGCATGTAAGCTTTTTCTTTTAATAAAGTTTGCATCAATTTTAGTTTTATTAAGAAGAACTTTAAGGTCATATAATGCTTTTCTGCAAAGCTGAAAATACCTCGTGGCAATATTTTTATTATATATCTTGCTTAGATTATAAAGATTAATATCTATTTCATAATGTAATAACGATGTATTAATCATAGTGCTCCCAGAAGCAAAAGTATTTTTATCAATTAGGACAGTATCGATATTAGATTTATTCATATAATAAGAACATAATGCTCCTGTAATACCACCTCCAACAATTAATACATCACATTCAATATTTTTTCTTAAATTAGAATAATTCTTAGTTGTATTTTTCTCTGATAAATTCCAAAAGGAATCTCCTGTATAAAACTCCATTAATCTCACCTTCTATTTTTATGCTATACAGTTAGTGTTTTACAATTAGTTAATTATAATTCTATTTAAATATATAAATTAATAAAAATAAGTATTTAGATTGAATGTAATGTTATAATTCGATATACTTAATTATAGATTTAGTTAATTAGTTTTAAAATATTGATTAAATTAAATAGGAGGAATAAAATGGATGATCCAGAAACAGAAGTAATAAATATCAATGGATTAATTGATAAAATAAGTAGTGATACTTTTAAACAACAAATAGTATCGTTTGTAACAAAATATGGAGTATTACTTATTGTATCTCTAATAGTTCTTTTAATTGGTTTAAAACTAATTAAATACACAGTTAAACTTACAAAAAAATTACT
The DNA here is from genome assembly GCA_046546235.1 of Eubacteriales bacterium. Lineage (GTDB taxonomy): Bacteria > Bacillota > Clostridia > Lachnospirales > DSM-24629 > JBKGYG01. The sequence goes on from JBKGYG010000007.1 coordinate 37,990, forward strand.
AGATAAATACCAAGTAGAAGGCTCGGTAAATACATTTTTGGTATCATTATTGAGTGTTATATTAAAAATAATACTTGTGATATTTGTTGCTAGTATTCTTGGTGCTCCAGTTACTTCATTTGTTGCAATATTAGGTACTGCAGGATTGGCAATTGGCTTAGCATTACAAGGTAGTTTGTCAAATTTTGCAGGAGGAGTACTTATTTTAATATTAAAGCCTTTTAAAGTAGGTGATTATATTAAAGAAGATGCTAATGGAAATGAAGGAATAGTAGAAGCTATTGATATTTTTTATACTACTTTAAAGACACTAGATAATAAAGTAGTTGTTATTCCTAATGGTAATTTATCAAATAATAGTATAACAAATTACTCTAAAAAGGAAACAAGACGTGTTGATTTAACGGTTGGAGTTGGTTATAAGGATGATTTGTCTAAAGTAAAAGAAGCATTACAAGATGTTGTAAATAAACATCCTTTGATATTAACAGATCCAGAAAGTAGTGTTAGTGTAAGTGAACTTGGTGATAGTTCAGTTAATTTTTTAATATTAGTTTGGTGCAAAACAGAAGATTATTGGACAGTTAAATCTGAATTAACAGAACAAGTTAAGAAGAGATTTGATGAAGAAGGTATTAATATACCATATCCTCAAATGGATGTTCATATGATACAATCATAACAGACCATTAGTAGGGGCGTATCACGATGCGCCCATTTTTATTATTAATCAGAAAAGACCTATTTTAAAGACAATTGGCACATAAAACATGTACCAATTGTACAATATCATAATAGACCATAGTAGGGGCGTATCACGATGCGCCCGTGGCGAAGCCACTTTTGTCCTTAATCAGGAAAGTGCTACTTTTGAGATCATCGGGACTTGATACATGTCCCGATACCATGGAGGTTTAATTGACTGTAAATTACTAAGGTGGTGGGACAAATCGCGTTGCGAACGTGGCGAAGCCACTTTTGTCCTTAATTAGGGAAGTGCTACTTTTGAGATCATCGGGACTTGATACATGTCCCGATACCATGGAGGTTTAATTGACTGTAAATTACTAAGGTGGTGGGACAAATCGCGTTGCGAACGTGGCGAAGCCACTTTTGTCCTTAATTAGGGAAGTGCTACTTTTGAGATCATCGGGACTTGATACATGTCCCGATACCATGGAGGT
>JBKGYG010000008.1:0-38894 GCA_046546235.1 Eubacteriales bacterium
GAGCAGTGGCCTTCTAAGCCACGTGTCCGGGGTTCGAATCCCTGCAGGCACGTTATGGTGGGTATAGCTCAGCTGGTAAGAGCGCTAGATTGTGGCTCTAGAGGCCGTGGGTTCGAATCCCATTATCCACCCTAATGGGTAGTCGCCAAGCGGTAAGGCACAGGACTTTGACTCCTGCATGCGTAGGTTCGAATCCTACCTACCCAGTTATGTAAAATTAATAATATTAAAATTCCATTAGTTAGTAAGACAATTTTATGGGCCACTAGCTCAGTCGGCTAGAGCACTGGACTTTTAATCCAGGTGTCCCGGGTTCGAGTCCCGGGTGGCTCACTTAACAACTAAATATAAGCGGGTATGGCGGAATTGGCAGACGCGCTAGACTTAGGATCTAGTGCCTTCGGCGTGGGGGTTCGACTCCCTCTACCCGCATTTTAACACGCTCTATACAAGGTTTTAAGCGCTTTCTATAGAGCGTGTTTTCATTGAAAGGATAATTTCCCAATCCCTGTGAGCAAGTTTGCAAAATATACTTTCAGTGGTTTTTAAAATTCGTACAATCTAAAATATTAAATTTTACTAAATTACTATTTTGATATTTTTTGTTAAAAGTAACTTCTTCTCCAAACCAATTAGGTGGATTAAATTCATATGCTTCCTTCTCAGACTTAAATTCTACTTCTAAGACAGTTAATCCTTTCAAGTTACCGTCAAAAACGTCAATTTCTGCTGTTAATTTATTATCTAATGTGTAGTAGTATCTTTTTTTTATAATCAAGTTATAATCTAATTTCTTAGAAAGAAGTGCGTATTTATTTTTATTAATAGGAATATTAATCTCTTCTCTACTTAATAGTCCCTCGGATTTAACTGTAAGAAAATAACTGTTGGATTTTTTACGAATTCTTATTACAGGATCTGTTGAAATATAACCTTGTTCAATATTATCGTAAGGTAAATTAACTAAATTAAAAGGAAAATCTGTAACTAAGAACTTTCTTTCTATTTCCAATTTAAGTGCTCCTTTCATTAAAAATAAAGTTTTATAAAAACAACAGAAATACTATTAACATTATAATGACTCACTGAATTTAAAGGCAATGAAAAGGTCATTTCAAATCCTTGTAAGAAAGTTTGCAATTGCCCTTTTCATATTTAATCTATGACAAAATTAAATCGGAGTCAAGTATAATATATCAAAATATTATTGATAGTTAGTTATACTTAAAAAATAATTTTTTGATATAATTTGCAATAAACTGTATAAAGATACTAATGTGATAAAAATAATGAAGGATAAATTGCAACACATTAGAAAAAACATGCGAATTATTGATAAGAAATTGAATAAACATACATATTATCAATGATTTTCCAGTCGCAAGAAGTGAAATATTAATTGCATTATTGGGGTCGAGATGGTATAATAAACTTCGCGTTAAGGTTGACATAATGTAGACAGAATTTTAGACACTTGAGAAAGGGTGGACTTAATGAGAAAAATTTTAGTACTTTTAATTTCTGCTATAATGATAGTAGCAGTTGCTGGTTGTGGAAGTAATAATGAGTCAAATAAACAACCAAATGATAATACAGTAGGAATTGATCAATATAAAGATGTTGAGGTTTCTGCAGAAGAATTATTAAAAAATGTAAACGCAAGAAAAGCAATTTCAATGGCTTTTGATAAAAGCTATATTACGGATGAAATATTAAAAAATGGATCAATGCCGGCAGATTATTTAGTTCCATTAAATTTAGCTTCTGATGCAGATGGGAATGATTTTCGTGATAAATATCCAAATATGAATGAATTCAATTCAGAAGAAGCTTTAGATTATTGGAATACAGCTAAAGAGGAACTTGAATTCGGTAAAGTAACAATTCAATTATTAACATATGATACTGATAGTTCCAAAAAGATCTCTGAGTTTATTCAAGGTCAATTGGAAAAGAATTTACCAGGTCTTGCAGTAAAATTAAATCAACAACCATTTGAAAACAAATTAGAATTAGCTAAGAATGGGGAGTTTGATATTGACTTGTCAGGTTGGGGTCCTGATTATCCTGATCCAATGACATTTTTAGATCTATATGAGTCAAATGGTGGACATAATGATCCCAAATATAATAATCCTGAATATGATGAGAATATTAAGAGAACAAAATCAGGTGATTTAGTAACTGATATAGAAGCTCGTTGGGAGTTGTTACAAGAAACTGAAAAAATTCTTTTAGATGATGCAGTAATCGCTCCGGTATATCAAAGAGGACGTTCAATAGTTGCTCAACCATATTTTTCAGGAATGGAAAAACATAATTTTGGCGGAGATTATACATTTAAAACAGCAGACACTACAAAGATAGTTGATGGAGAAAAAGTTATAAACTTATCTGATACATCAGATATTCCATCAATGGATACTAACAAAGCAACGGATACCGTTTCATTTCAAGCTATGGCTAATGTTAATGAAGGGTTATATATGCTAGGTGTTAATGATATTATTGAGCCAGGAGTAGCTACGAATTATGATGTGTCAGAAGATGGATTAACTTATACATTTACATTAAGGGAAGATGCAACATGGTCTAATGGAGATTCTATAGGTGCTGATGATTTTGTATATGCTTGGAGACGACTTGGAAATCCAGATACAGGTGCGGAATATGCATATATGTTAGAAACAGCAGGAATAAAAAATGCAAATGATGTTATAACAGGAGAAAAGTCAGTTGAGGAATTAGGAGTTAAAGCAATTGATGAGTATACATTAGAAGTTACTTTAGAAACTCCAGTACCTTATTTTATAAATATGATGACATTTCCAAGTTTTTATCCACTAAATGAAGAGTTTGTGGAAGCTCAAGGAGATAAGTATGGTACTTCTATCGAAACTACATTATATAATGGACCATTTGTATTAAGTAAATGGGAAATTGGATATGAATTTGAATATGCTAAAAATCCAGATTATTATAATGCAGATAGTGTAAAAATAGATAGAGTAAACTTTAGAATAATTAAAGATGTTGCAACTGATGTTAATTTATATGAAACAGGAGAAATAGATCGTATACGTTTATCAGGTGAGTTTGTAGAACAATATATGGATGATCCTAATTTCTTCTTAGAAGGTGAAACTGTTCTATTCTATCTTCAGTTTAATATAAACAACAGATAGATAAGTATTTAAATAAGCGAACTACTAAACGCCTTGTATATACAAGGCGTCAGTTTGTAGACAAAATAATAATTTAGGAATTTTCCGTAGATCCGTAGATAAATATATATACAAAACGTTCAGGTTAAATATTTGAAGAAAAACTAAGTTCGTTCCAATTGTTATTCCTAAACCTTAAAAACTCCCTAACGGTCAAACATTTAAGGTTTTTAACGGAATAACAATCTCCACTCACTAATTTTTTCTAATCAAATATTTAAAACATCACTTATTTGTATATATATTCGTCTACTATGTATTTATAATAATTTGACTTTGTCTACACTCTGAAACGCCTTGTATATACAAGGCGTTTTATAGAATAAAAAATAATAACTTTAATAATAATATAATTTTATCATAAACTATGTGTAGTATTCTAACGTGTTAAATGTAAAATTGGAGGTGGAACAGTTGATAAAGTATATCTTTCAAAGGGTATTTTATGGTGTATTAACTTTATTAATAATTATTTCTATAACTTTTTTATTATTGCAATTTATGCCTGGGACACCTTTTAATGATGAAAAATTAACTGATCAGCAAATAGAAATATTAAATGAAAAATATGGGTTAAACGAACCGTTGCCAGTACAATATATTAATTATATGTCCAATGTTTTAAAAGGTGACTTTGGAGTTTCATTTAAATATGATAATCAAGATGTATTTCAAAATTTAATATTACCAAGACTTCCTGTTACCACAAAAGTAGGGCTTTTGGCTTTAGGATTTGGGACAATTTTCGGCATTTTTCTTGGGGCTCTTGCAGCTATCAAAAAAGATACTCCTTGGGATCATTTAACAACGATTATTGCTATTGTAGGCGTATCAGTTCCATCTTTTGTATTTGCAACATTACTGCAGTATGGGATAGGAGTTAAGGCTAATTTTCTTAATATTCCAGTAGCATATACTAAAGGAAATAATTTATCCATCCTTTTGCCTGCTTTTTCTTTATCGGTATTCGTTGTCTCATCAACTGCTAGATTTATGAGAACAGAATTAGTTGAGGTGCTTAATAGTGATTATACATTATTAGCAAAAGCAAAAGGGTTAAAAAGATCTCAAGTAATATATAGACATGCTATAAGAAATGCTCTAATACCAGTTATTACGATACTTGGACCAATGACCGTAACATTATTAACAGGTTCTGTTGTTATTGAGAGAATTTTTGGTATACCGGGAGTTAGTTTTTTATTAGTTGAAGGAATTCAAAGAAATGATTATTTTGTGATTTTAGGTGTTGCGGCATTCTATAGTTTCTTATATATTTCAATTATTCTTATTGTTGATATACTTTATGGAGTTATTGATCCAAGAATACGATTATCAGGAGGGAAGTCTTAATGAAAGAAAAAGAAAAGAAATTGTCAAAAAAGATGTTTAGTCCTGTTAAGATAGATGCTTCTCTTCAAGAAAAAATAGAACGCCCTTCATTGACTTTTTGGCAAGATGCCAGAAGAAGATTGTTTAAAAATAAGGGTGCAATAATCGGTATGATAATTCTTGGGATAATTATAATAATGGCGTTTGTAGGACCAATGATGAATAATTATCGATATGACCAACAAATAGAACCACTAAAAAAGCATAATAAATTACCACCAAGAATACCTAGATTAGAAGATATAGGTATTTTTGATGGGACAGTTGTTAAAACAGTTAATGAAAATAGGTTAAATCAATATAGTGAAGATGCATATGAAGTAATTAAAGAGATTCAAAAAACAACAGAGTTAGAAGTGCCAGAAATTTCTCTTTCAAGGTACGAAGAAGGAGCTTATGAGGTAGTTGATGAAATTACCAATGAGTCTGGTATTAAAATATTTAAAATAGCTATTAAGCAAACAGAGTATAGAGTAAGAGAGTATTCTTATATTCATCATGGAATTGAAGATGAATATTATTGGTTTGGAACAGATGAGCTGGCCAGAGACATTTGGACAAGAGTATGGAAAGGCACTCAAATATCCCTTTATATTGGGTTGCTGGCTGCTATACTTGATATGCTTATTGGAGTTACTTATGGAAGTATAGCAGGCTACTATGGAGGGAAAATAGATATATATATGATGCGTTTAATAGAAATTATACAAGGTATTCCGGCATTAGTTATTATAATATTGTTTATTTTAATAATGGAGCCAGGTATATTACCAATATCTCTAGCAATAGCTATAACGGGTTGGATGAGTATGGCTAGAGTAGTTAGATCACAGTTTTTAAAGCTTAAATCACAAGAATTTGTTTTGGCAGCAAAAACTTTAGGTACTCCCAATGTTACTTTAATTAAAAAACATTTAATACCTAATATAGTTGGACAAGTTATTGTAATGATTACTTTTTCTATTCCTGGAGCTATTTTCTATGAAGCCTTTTTGGCATTTGTTGGGTTGGGGATACCTGCACCAAATGCATCTTTAGGTGTGCTTATTAATGAAAGTGTTGGGTTTTTAAGATCCTATCCATCAATGTTATTTATTCCCACGGCAGTATTGAGTTTATTAATGTTAAGTATTAATATATTTGCTAATGGTTTAAGAGATGCTCTTGATCCAAGAATGCGAAATAATTAAAGGAGGCGAAATAATTGAGCAAAAAACTTATAAAAGTAAAAAATTTGGCTGTCTCCTTTACTACGCATGGTGGTGAAGTGCAGGCAGTAAGAGGAGTTAGTTTTGAACTTTCACAAGGAGAAACTCTTGCAATAGTGGGTGAATCTGGTTCAGGTAAATCTGTAGCATCAAAAGCATTGATGGGAATTATAGCTGAAAATGGAAAAATAAAAAAGGGATCTATTAGATTCGGGAATAAAGAAATATCTAATATGAAAGAAAAAGAATTACAAAAATTACGCGGTAAAGAAATAGCAATGATTTTTCAGGATCCTATGACGTCACTTAATCCAGTTATGACTGTTGGAAAACAAATAATGGAAGGGATAATAAAACATCAAGGGTTAAAAAAGAAAAAAGCTAAAGAAAAAGCTATTGAACTAATTAAACTGGTAGGGATAGATGAACCCCAAAAAAGATTTAAGCAATATCCACATCAATTTTCTGGTGGTATGAGACAAAGGATAGTAATTGCTATAGCACTTTCTTGTAATCCTAAGATACTTATTGCTGATGAGCCTACAACAGCTTTGGATGTTACGATTCAAGCTCAAATATTAGAGTTGATAAAAGAACTTCAAAATAAAACAGGAGTAGCTGTTATTTTTATAACCCATGATTTAGGTGTTGTTGCAAATGTTGCTGATAGAGTAGCTGTTATGTATGCAGGTAAAATTGTAGAAATAGGTTCAGCGAATGAAATATTTTATGAGCCAAGACACCCATATACTTGGGGATTGTTAGCTTCTATGCCTAGTTTGGATTCTGAAGAGGATGAACTTTATTCTATTCCAGGTTCTCCTCCAGATTTATTAAATCCACCAAAGGGAGATGCATTTGCAAGACGTAGTGAGTATGGATTAAAAATAGATTATGAAAAAGAACCACCTTATTTTAAAGTCTCTAATTCTCATTATGTAGCAACTTGGTTATTACACGAATTAGCGCCTAAAGTAAAGCCGCCTTCAGCAATTCAAAAACTTTGGGAGGAGGCAGGTATTAATGCCTAAAAAGCTACTAGAAGTAAGGAATTTAAAACAATATTTCAAATTAAATCGGCGTTCTACTGTGAAAGCAGTAGATGGTATTTCATTTGATATTTATAAAGGAGAAACATTTGGGCTTGTAGGAGAATCAGGATCGGGTAAATCAACAACTGGGAGAACGATTATTCGTTTGTATGAAGCAACAGGCGGAGAAATTCTTTTTAATGGAGAAAATATTCAAGGGAAGTTATCAAAGAATAGAGAAAAAGATATAAACAAAAAGATACAAATGATTTTTCAAGATCCACAAGCATCACTAAATCCAAGAATGATAGTATCAGATATAATTGCAGAAGGTATGGATGTTCATGGGTTAATAAAAGATAAAAACGAGCGTCTTAAAAAAGTTTACGATCTATTAGAAACAGTTGGTTTAAATAAGGAACATGCGTCTAGATATCCTCATGAATTTTCTGGGGGTCAAAGGCAAAGGATAGGTATAGCAAGAGCTTTGGCTATTGAACCAGAACTAATTATTGCAGATGAACCTATATCTGCACTAGATGTATCTATACAAGCTCAAGTAGTTAACTTAATGAATAAATTAAAAAAAGATAGAGGATTAACATATCTTTTTATTGCACATGATTTATCAATGGTTAAATATATTAGTGATAGAGTAGGAGTAATGAATAGAGGTAAACTTGTCGAGCTAGCTGATAGTTCAACATTATACGAAAATCCATTACATCCATATACAAAATCTCTTTTATCTGCGATACCTTTACCAGATCCAATAACAGAAAGAAAACGCAAAAGGATTCATTATAATCCAATAATGCATGATTATAGGACGCACAAGCCTAAGTGGGTAGAAATAGAAAAAGGACATTGGGTTTATGGATCCGAGCCAGAATTAGAAGAATATAATAAAGAGATAAAATCCTATAATAAATAACTTATAATAAAACTCATAATTAAAATTGCAATACCACTCAAAAGAATGGGCATTGCAATTTTTTTGGTTTCATTTTTTTTGAAGAAAAACTGATTAAAATTTAAATGTTCTTCTTGATTTTTAGTAGAATAATTAGTTTCTTTGTAGTGCAAATTTATCTTTTTAAAACCGTATGAAGTTAGTTTGAAAATCTCTTTTTCTTTAATTAATATTATATAGCCAATTATAAAAAAAATAGAACCAGTAATAAACAAAGAATTAATAAAAGACATCAATGTTCTATGTATTATTAAAGAAAGTGTACTAAGTCCTATTTGGAGCAACACTAACATTATAAATTTTTTATGCTTTGTTTTTTTCATGTTAATTACCTCCACTTGTTTTACTTCATTAGATCTTAATTATAGTATTAACAAATAAGAGATATTAAAAACATCAGTATTTTTAGTGATCAAAGGTTAAAAATTTATATAAATATACGAAAAAAGAGTGTCAAGATTTTTTGGTGTAATATTATGTATCTCTGACTCAATCATAGCTTTTTTAATAATATCAATAGGAATTTGATATATGTAGGAGATGTCTTTAGGTGTAAAAGAACTACTTAATCCACAAGATAATTGACGGTTAAATAACTTGCATATTTCGCTGCTTCCTTCACGCATAATAATAAAAAAATTGGCTTTGTTTATATAATCTAAATTATATTTACTAGAGATTTTTCTAACTTCACCTTCTTTTATGTCTAATAGCTCAGATACGACATTAAAAGGAATATCTTTCTCGGGTTGTTCTTTGGTTTTAAAAAATAAATCAATTTCTTTAAGCTTTGGCGATATGTTCGCTTGATAATAATCTTGAAAAGTATTCAAAGCTGATTCCTCCTATAAAAATATACAATAATATTATAACGTAATTTAGGTATGAAAATCATATGCAATAATTGGTTATAATCTACCTTAAACTACCAATGAAATAAATAATAATAAAATAAAAAATGCAAATAATAATATCACGGAGGTGAAATATATGTCATATAACACAAGTGGTCAAAGCAGAAGCGTTATTCCACAAGCAAAGGATGCGCTAAACAAATTTAAATATGAAGTAGCTAATGAGATTGGTGTTAGTTTAAAACAAGGTTATAATGGTGATTTAACATCAGCTCAAGCTGGTTCAGTTGGTGGAGAAATGGTTAAAAGAATGATTGCTAGCCAAGAACAACAAATGTCTGGTGGGCAACAACAATAATAATTAAGTTGGAGAGGTGCTATAGCACCTCTTTTTTAGATATAATGGAAACTAGCAAACTTTATTAGTTCTTTTAGAGTTGAATGAAAACTAAAATAAGTATATTTTTATTACATAATCATAAATTGTTATTATAAATTCTTTATTTATGGATAGTATATCAAGTAAGTTAAAAAATGCATAAAAAAATAATGTATTAAGGTAGAAATATAAAAACACGTATGGTATAATATACTAATGTTTAAAAGGACTAATAAATTGTAAGAACTCAAGAAAGAGCAAAAGTAGTATAAACAAAAAATACTGAAGTATAAATTTGATGTGTATAATTTTATTACAACTTGTGTAAGACTTCATAGCTAGCATAGAGCGAGCAATATTCAATATCTACTTGTAGCCTTTCTTGTAACTACATATATATTAAGGAGGAACAACAAATGAATTCAAAAGTAGAACAATTAGAAAAGAGTATGGTAAAGTTAACCATAGAAGTTGATGCAGATCAATTTGAAAAGGGATTAAATTATGCTTATAACAAAAATAAAAATATGATTGCGATTCCAGGATTTAGAAAAGGAAAAGCACCAAGGGCATTAATTGAGAAAACATACGGGGCTGGGGTTTTTTATGAAGATGCAGCTAATCACCTAATACCTGATGCCTATGATAAAGCAATTGAAGAAAATAATTTAGAAATAGTATCAAGACCCGAAATTGATGTTGAACAAATTGAAAAAGGGAAATCTTTTGTTTTTACAGCTACAGTTGCTGTAAAACCTGAGGTAGAACTTGGGGAATATAAAGGATTAGAAGTAAAGAAACCAGATGTACATTATTCAGATGAGATGGTGACTCAAGAAATTGAAAAAGTTAGAGAACAAAACTCTAGAATAATAAGTGTTACAGATCGTCCCGTAAAAGAAAATGATGAAGCTATTATTGATTTTGAAGGTTTTGTTGATGGGGAACCTTTTGAAGGTGGAAAAGCAGAGGATTATTCCTTAGTTATCGGCTCTCATTCATTTATTGATAATTTCGAAGAACAATTAGTCGGGAAAAATATCGGGGAAGATGTAGAAGTTAACGTAACATTTCCAGATGAATATCAAAAAGAAGAGTTGCAAGGGAAACCAGCACTCTTTAAAGTAAAAATTAAAGAAATCAAGGAAAAAGAATTACCTGTTGTAGATGATGAGTTTGCTAAAGACGTATCTGAATTTGATACACTAGATGAATATAAAGAAGATATTAAGACAAAACTTAAAGAACAGCAGGAAAATGAAGCAAATCAAAAGAAAAGAGAGGCAGTAATTAAGAAAGCTATTGAAAATGCTAAGATGGAAATACCCGAAGCAATGATTGATATGCAAGTAGATCAAATGGCACAAGATTTTGAGCAAAGAATAAAGTATCAAGGGATTGAATTAGACCAGTACTTACAAATGATAGGTCAAAACAGATTATCATTCAAAGAGCAATTTAGGGAACAAGCAGAAAATCAAGTTAAAAGCAGATTAGTATTAGAAGCTATTGCGAAGGCTGAGGAAATTGATGTTTCTGATGAAGAAATAGAAGAAGAAATTAAGAAAATGGCTGAAATGTATAAGATGGAAGTTGATAAATTAAAAGAGGCTGTAACTGACCATGAAAAGAGTCATATTAAAGAAGATATATCAATACAAAAAGCATTTGACCTTATTGTGGAACAATCAGTAGAAGTATAATTTAAAGGAGGGTTATATATGAGTTTAGTTCCAGTTGTTGTAGAACAAACTAGTCGTGGAGAAAGGTCATATGACATTTATTCAAGACTATTAAAAGAGCGAATTATATTTTTAGGAGAGCAAGTAAATGATGTTACAGCAAGTTTAGTTGTAGCTCAATTATTATTTCTTGAAGCAGAAGATCCAGATAAAGAAATAAGGCTATATATAAATAGTCCAGGTGGGTCAATAACTTCTGGTATGGCAATATATGATACAATGCAGTATATAAAATGTGATGTGTCTACTGTTTGTATAGGTATGGCTGCAAGTATGGGAGCATTTCTTTTAGCTGGAGGTACTAAAGGTAAACGATTTGCATTACCAAATTCTGAAATAATGATACATCAACCTTTAGGTGGAACTCAAGGTCAAGCTACAGATATAAAAATACATGCTGATAGGATTATTTCTATGAGAGAACGACTTAACAATATTTTAAGTGAAAATACAGGGCAACCTCTTGATATTATAGCGAGGGATACAGAAAGAGATAATTTTATGAATCCAGAAGATGCTTTAGAATATGGTATTATTGATAAGGTAATAGAGCATAAACGTTAAAAGTGAGGTGATAAAGTGGCTGGACGATATGAAGAAAAAAAACAATTAAGGTGCTCGTTTTGTAATAAATTACAAGATCAAGTAAGAAAGCTTATTGCAGGGCCTAATGTATATATCTGTGATGAATGTATAGAATTATGCTCAGAAATAATAGAAGAAGAATTCCAAGAATATAGAGAAGAACAGGACTTATCAAATTTGCCAAAACCAAAAGATATTTATTCATTCTTAGATGAATATGTAATAGGGCAAAACGATGCTAAAAAGACATTATCTGTAGCTGTTTATAATCATTATAAAAGGATACGTTCTGATTATAAGCATAATGATGTTGAGCTTCAAAAAAGTAATATCATAATGGTTGGACCAACTGGTTCGGGTAAGACGTTACTAGCCCAAACATTAGCTAGAATGTTAAATGTTCCATTTGCTATAGCTGATGCTACTTCGTTAACAGAAGCTGGGTATGTTGGTGAAGATGTTGAGAATATTCTTCTTAAACTTATTCAAGCAGCAGATTATGATATAGAAAAGGCTGAACAAGGAATCATTTATATTGATGAAGTTGATAAAATAGCAAGAAAGTCTGATAATCCTTCTATTACTAGAGATGTTTCAGGCGAAGGCGTGCAGCAGGCATTACTTAAAATATTAGAAGGATCAGTCGCATCCGTACCTCCTCAAGGAGGACGGAAACATCCACATCAAGAATTTATACAGATTGACACTACTAATATTTTGTTTGTATGTGGAGGAGCTTTTGATGGTTTAGATAAAATTATTGAACAAAGAATAGGTCGAAAGTCAATGGGATTTGGTGCAAAGATAGAAGGCAAGAAAGAACGCCAATTAGGGGAAATTTTGTCACATCTTCTTCCGCAAGATTTAATAAAATTTGGACTTATTCCTGAAATGGTTGGTAGAGTGCCAGTAAGTGTTACTCTTAATACTCTTAATGATGATGCTTTAGTAGATATACTAACCAAACCTAAAAATGCTTTAGTTAAGCAGTATAAAAGTTTATTTGAAATGGATGATGTTGAATTAGAATTTGAGGAAGAAGCTATTAAATTAATTGCTCATAAATCTTTAGAAAGAGATACTGGGGCAAGAGGATTAAGAGCAATAATGGAAAGTATTATGTTAGAAGTTATGTATGATATACCTTCAAGCGATATTGCAAAATGTATAATTACTAAAGATACAGTAGAGGGAAAAGAGAAACCGGTATTAATTACAAGTGAAAATATTCAACCGTTAAAAAAACAATCAACATCAAAAAAGCGTTCTAAAGCAAACAATGAAGATGAAACTGCATAGGCTCTTTAATAGGAACATAGGCAAATTCATAGATTTATAAAATAATCCCCCTACTGTTAGTAGGGGGTATATTTTAACTTGAGACTAATTTTGCTCAAGTAAGAACTGGATTATTATAAAAAGATAATAGTATAAAAATAATTTAAACTATAGACAATAAGTATAATTAAAAGAAATGATAGTGAGGTTATAGATATGGAAAACAAGAAACAACAGTTACCATTACTAGCGTTAAGAGGATTAACTATTTTCCCAGATATGATTATTCATTTTGATGTTAAACGGAAAAAATCAATTAATGCTTTGGAGAAAGCTATGGTAGATGAACAGCTAATATTTCTTGTTTCACAAAAAGAAGTACAATTGGATGAGCCTAATCCTGAGGAACTTTATAAAGTAGGAACTATTGCTCGCATAAAACAATTAATAAAATTACCTAGAAACGTGGTTAGAGTCTTGGTTGAAGGAATAGAAAGAGCTAAGATAGATAATTTTATACAGGAAGAACCATTTTATGTAGTTGAGTTATCACAAGAAATAGAACATGAAAGTGATGATTTAGATTTTGAACAGGAAGCACTGAGAAGATCTGCTTATGATATAATTAAGTCATATTCAAAAACAAATGGTAATGTGGGACAAGAAACATTGCTTCAGCTATTAAGCATAACAGAATTAGGAAATTTAGCAGATCAGATAGCTATAAATATGTCTCTTTCTGGAGAACATAAACAAAGAATATTGGAAGAGTTAGATCCTAAAGATAGGCTGAAAGTTGCAATAGCAATATTAGAAAATGAAGTTCAGATAATTGAGTTAAAAAAAGATATTCAAAATCAAGTAAAAGAAAAAATAGATAAAAGTCAAAAAGAATATTTTTTAAGAGAGCAGTTAAAAGTGATACAAGAAGAATTAGGTGACCGTTACGGACTTGAAGAAGAAATTCAAAACTATACAGAGGCTTTAGACAAATTAAAAGCTTCAAAAGAAGTTAAGGAAAAAATAAAAAATGAAATTAAAAGACTAAATAAAATACCAAGTGGGTCTTCAGAAGGGGTAGTTGTTAGAAATTATATTGAAACAGTTTTAGAATTGCCTTGGGATAAAGCAACAAAAGAGTCTAAAAATATTCATAAGGCAGAATTGATTTTAGATGAAGACCATTATGGTTTAGAAAAGGTGAAAGAGAGAGTTTTAGAATATTTAGCTGTAAGAAATTTTGCTCCTAAAACTAATAGCCCTATACTCTGCTTAGTGGGGCCGCCTGGAACTGGGAAGACATCTATAGCAAAATCAATTGCAACAGCTTTAAATAGAAAATACGTAAGGATATCTCTAGGTGGAGTAAGAGATGAGGCAGAGATTAGAGGGCATAGAAGAACTTATGTAGGAGCGTTGCCAGGAAGACTTGTACAAGCTTTAAAACAGGCCAAAACTAAAAATCCAATGATGTTACTAGATGAAATAGATAAAATGAGTAATGACTTTAGAGGAGATCCTTCATCGGCATTACTGGAGGTGTTAGATGCTGAGCAAAATGATAAATTTAGAGACCATTATATAGAGTTACCTATAGATTTATCAAATGTATTATTTGTTGCTACAGCTAATTTTGTTCAAAACATACCTAAACCATTATTAGACCGTATGGAATTAATTGAGGTTCATAGTTATACAGAGAATGAGAAGTATTATATAGCTACTAATCATTTAATAGCAAAACAATTAACTAAGCATGGGTTAAAACTAAATCAGATTAAAATTAGTAAGAACGCACTATTAAAAATTATTCGTGAATATACTCGTGAAGCAGGTGTTAGGACACTTGAGAGAAAGATAGGAGAACTATGTAGAAAAATTGCTAAAGAATTTATAGCAGATAATAAAGAATTAATTCGAATTACAGAACAAAATCTTGAGAAATATTTAGGGATTCCATTATATACTTATAATAAAAAACTAGATGAAGATGAAGTTGGAATTGCTAGAGGGTTAGCTTGGACAGCCTTTGGTGGAGATACTTTATCTATTGAAGTTAATATAATGTCAGGTACTGGTAAGTTCGAACTTACAGGTCAACTCGGTGATGTTATGAAGGAATCAGCTAAGGCAGGAATAAGCTATATAAGATCACGTGTAAATAAGTTGGATATAGACGATGGATTTCACAAAGAAAAAGACTTGCATATTCATATACCAGAAGGTGCAGTGCCTAAAGATGGACCTTCTGCAGGAATAACAATGGCTACGGCTATGATATCGGCTCTAACTAATAGGTCTGTATATGCAAACGTAGCAATGACAGGTGAGATTACCCTTAGAGGCCGAGTTTTGCCAGTAGGGGGGCTTAAAGAAAAGATATTAGCAGCAAAAAGAGCAGGAATAGAAAAAGTTTTATTACCAAAAAGAAATGAGAAAGATATAGCAGAAATATCTAAAGAGATAAAAAAAGGAATAGAAATAGTTTTTGTTGATTCTATGGATCAAGTACTTGAGCATGCATTAACAAAGGAATAGGGGGAGAATATGGAAGTAAATAATGTTAGTTTAGAAGTTGTAGCAGGAAGAACGGATCAATTGCCTGAGAATGATAAAGCGGAGATTGCCTTTGCTGGCAAATCTAATGTAGGCAAGTCTTCATTAATTAATACATTAATTAACAGAAAAGCATTGGCTAGAACCTCAGGTTCACCAGGTAAAACTCAAACTATTAATTTTTATAATGTAGAGGACCAACTTTTTTTTGTGGATTTGCCAGGATATGGTTATGCCAAAGTGTCAAAAAAAGAAAGGGAAAGATGGGGTAATTTTATTGAAAGCTATCTAAATAAAAGCAAACAGCTTAAACTAATCGTATTATTAATTGACATCAGACATAAACCATCTGAAAATGATCTTATAATGTATGATTGGATTATTTATCAAGGGTTTACTCCTTTAATTATTGCAACAAAAATGGACAAGCTAAAAAGGAGTCAAGTTAATAAACATCTTAAAATGTTAAAGGAAGCTTTTAAGTTATCAAAAGAAGGGAAAATAATACCTTTTTCTTCAAAAACTAAGTTGGGGAGAAATGAGATATGGGAAGAGATAGAAAAGCAACTATAAAAGAAAGTGACTAGTAAATGTAAAGGATTAAGCTAGTCACTTTGGTTTTTAGATAATTGTGATAATATATTGGAGTATATAATGTGGGAATTATTTTTCCAGTTTTCGCACATTTGTATAGCTTGTTCTTTTGATATAACGTTTATGCTCAAATCAATTAGAATAGTATCATTTTCTTTAGCTACACAATTTAGGGTCCATTCACCATTTTTCTCTGGAGTATATTCAGCTGTAATTTCAACTTCGTTTCGTAAAATATGTTTATTTTCCTTCAAAAATAGTTCCGCATCTTTTTTAATGCTAGTCGGAATTCTGTTTTCAAAGTATGATAATATTTTTTTGCCATTTTCAGTAATTGAATATCTTGTACTATGGCTAACTTCTTTAGTTTTTAATAGTTTAGTATTTACTAGTTCTGATAACGATTGTTGGAGTGAAAAGTAATTCGTATACTCGTTTGAAAGAAGAAAATTTGAAATCTGAGTATTTGTCATCGGAAGGCTTATGTAATTAAGCATAAAAAGGATAATAAGTTTATTAAGACTGATTTCATGATCTTGTTTCATAATTTTCCTCCTTAGGATTTTTATATTATTTTTGCTTAATGTAAAGTTTTCCTTGAAAAGTGTTTCGTTCTTTAAAGCGTTTTATTATGGAATTCAGAACAACTTTTTTGTTAGAACTCCATTTTGGTGCAATTAATAATTTCTTAGGACCATCACCTGTCATTCTATGAATAACAATATTAGGTGGTAATCTTTCAATACAGTCAATTAATAAATCAATATAAGTATCCATAGATAAGACATTTACTTTGTTTTGTTTATATAATCTAGCTAAATCAGTGCCTTCTAAAATGTGTAGAAGTTGCATTTTAACACCTTGTACTTTTTGCATTCCTATATAATCAATTGTTTGCAAAAGCATATCTCTTGTTTCTTTAGGCAGTCCAATAATTAAATGAACAATCACATCTATATTTAAATGATTAAGCGATTCTAAAACTTCTTCAAAAACTGAAAGATTATAACCCCTACGTATATAGTTAGACGTTTCTTTATGAATGGTTTGCAATCCAAGTTCAATCCATATTTTTTTATGATGGTTAAGCTCATTAAGTAGGGATATAACTTCATCATTTATACAATCAGGTCTTGTTGCTATTGATAATCCTACAATATCTGGATGGATAATTGCTTCATAATATACTTTTTTTAATTTTTCAATAGGGGCATAAGTATTAGTATAAGCTTGAAAATAAGCAATAAAATCTTTGCCGGTTTTTTTATTTGATAATATTTTTTTGCCTTGTTCAATTTGGTCAGAAATAGACAGTTTTTCTGAACTTGCAAAGTCTCCTGAACCACCTTTACTACAAAAGATACAGCCTGTATCGCTAAGAGTGCCATCCCTATTAGGGCAAGTGAATCCAGCATTTAACGAAATTTTATATACTTTGGAATTATACATTTCCTTTAAATAATTGTTAAAAGAATAATATGGTAAGTTTGACTTCATAATTGACTCCTTTTGATTGTAATCATAGGTTGTAATGAAAGATAAAAAATTAAATCCTTACAAGTAAGTTTTGTTTTTCATCTTTCATTTTAACTTTTTCAAAGTTACAATGAAAGTATAATTTCCAAATACTTGCAAGCAAGTTTGCTAAATTATACTTTCATCTTAATAGTTAATTTTTAATGTGTCAAATAATTCATTTTTGATTCGCGAATATCATTACATATTTTTAGTAATTGATTCCAGTCTTTTTCAGAAGTTATAGATTTTACTGTTTGAATAAAATCCATTTTTATATTGAAAGTAATGTTTTTCTTAATTAGTTCTTTATCGTTTTCTCTGGATTCCAAAATATTGGTAATTGCATCAATTGCTTCATTAGGAATATTTGAAGGAATATAGGGTATAATTTTATTGAAAATCTTTTCAAGGTCATAGTATTGTCTTTCAAAAGGGTTGTTTTTATGAGTTTTCATATAACTATTAAGTGATTCTAAGTTTAAAAAGATAACATTATTAACTTCTGAGTAATCGTAATCAACTAGAACATTACGAAACTGATTTAGATTTTTAACTAATTCGTTTTCAGTTAAAATATCACCCATTTTTGATACCCACTTTCTGTTTTGTTTAAGATATGATAAATTATCATAATCAAATACAAAATATAAATTCCTCGATACTAATATATGCACGGGCAAATCAACTTAAACAAACAAAAATAACCTTTTATTGATAAGTCCTATCAAATCAAGGTTATTTTAAGAGGAGTATATTGTTCCATAAATAAATATTTGCTATATCTCTTGTTTATTAAATATTTTTATAGTTGCTATAATAAGAATAATAAAAAGTATTAAAGTAGATAATAAAGGAATAGTCAAATTAACTTCTTGGCCAGTTATGATATTATTACTTATTGTTAACAAATAAGATGGAGAGAACTTGTTAATCCTAGGGATAGCTGCAAATATACTTAAGACTGTATAAGCTCCAAATGTAAAGGCAGCACTAACAGGAAAAGATATACTAAGAGTACTGATAAATATAGCAACAATTATTAGAAAAACGCCAGATAACCATGCTGTAATAAATGCTATAAATAACATAGATAGATAAATCTCTTCAAATAATAAGTAAGTATAAAGAAGTGTCATGCCAGCGCTTACCCAGTATAAAACAGATATAAAGATTGTATAGGATAATATTTTCATCCTTTTTTATAATCTAAAAATCTTAGTTTATAAAGTTAACAATAGCTTCTATAACTTTGTTGTCAACTTCATTAGGAGAATTATATTCATCTGGAGTTGATTTTCCTTCTCCTGGCATCATAAGATGATTAAGTTTTTCAAAGGATATAAATTCATTTTTATTCTGAGATTCAACTGCATCTTTCCAAAGATTAAAGTCTGTCATAGTAACTTGATAGTCACGTTCACCCTGAAGAAATAGTATAGGTTCTTCAACTTCTTTTACAAGTTCTAAAGGTTCATATTCTAGAAGGTCATTCCAATAAGGCTTGTAAGCACCTAAAATTGGAGTATTAGCGTCCATTTCCCCCTTTTTAATGATATTAATTTGATCTTCTATTTGGTTTATTGTATTTTGTTCTTCTTCAGAAATTGAACCATCAAGTGTATAGATATAATCTACTTGATAACTGATTACATCAAGTAAGTTTCTTGCACCTCCGGCCAACATTATAAAGCCACTTGCTTTGTCAGTTTCAGCAGCTATTCTTGGCATTAGATATCCACCTAAGCTATGGCCAAGCACATAAAGATTAGAGAACTCGACATTTTCTAAACTCATCATTTTATCTATTGCAAGTAAAGCATCTTGGGTAGTTTCTTCATAGACAGTAGCGTTTTTATCAGCAGCAAATTCATTAGGGTATAAGTTAGTTCGTTTATCATATCTAAAAGATGCGATGCCGTTATTGGCTAGACCAATAGCAATATCCCTAAAGGGTTTGTTAGGGCCAACTGTTTCATCTCTGTCGTTTGGACCTGAACCATGGACAAATATAATAACTGGGGATGATTCCACACCTTTTGGGATAGTTAAAGTTCCTTTAAGAGGATACTTATCAGTGCCAAAAGATAATTCCTTAGTGTAATAAGTATCAGTATCTTCTTCAGCTACAGGTTCATTATAAGGTTTATAGTTAAGACCAGCAATTTGATTTTCTTCATTAAATACTACATTAATTGTGATAGAAGATAGTTCGAAGCGACTATTAATCATTACAGTAGTATGTGGGGGTTTTGTAGTATCTATTTCAGTTGAAATATATTTTTTAAAATCACCTAGTTGAGAGTTCAGTTGTGTCATTATTGATTTGTAAAAATCTGCACTTGCGGTAGACTTCATTGTATTATCGTGCTTATAATTATTATAAGCAGCAGAGTAATTACCACTAATTAAATCGTTAATATAGTTTTTTGCAATTAATTCAACTGATTCTGCTGGCTTTTTAGTCTCGCTTTCAATTTCATCATCTTTATTTTCTGTTTGTTCATTCTTAGTATTTGTATCAGTTTTTTCCTCAGCTTCTTTACAACCAGTAAAATTTAAAACAAGCAAAGTGATTAATATTAAACTAATTATTTTTTTCAAATAAATCTCTCCTTTAATTAGAATGTATTTGTTTATAAATTATATAAGAATATGCGAATAATCCAATAACCATGCTAATAGCAACTATAGTTACACCATATCCAAATAGTTGATGATTAACAAAGCCTTGTACTATAAATAATAGTCCAAGTATTATAAAAGTATATCCGCCAAGTTGATGTGTCTTTTTCCATACTGTTTCATCTGATAATGTCCAAGGCGTTTTAATACCAACAAAGTAATTATGTCTAAACTGTGGCATATAATTACCAAGAATAATTAATAAAATACCTGCCCCTATAAATATCAAAAGTGATAAATCAAAATCATCATATAAAACCTCTGCAATAGCAACCCATTGTACTAATATAAGAAAATATATAGTTGCTTTATGTGTTATACTATAAGCTTTCTCATGTTTTTTATAATTTTCTCGTTTTGGATCAATTTTTGGTAACCAAATAAATAAGTAATGTAATATTAATGGTAATGCACCAGTAATAAAAAGTGTCCATTTTGGTCCCCAATTATCAACATTACCAGAAGAATCCCAGTGGATAGGTATTTCTGCTGGAAGATAAAAATAAGTAATGGCAGTTCCTATAAGAGATAGTATTGATAATAATAAAACAAATTTATTTTTTTTCATCGCTATCATCCTTTCCTATTATATTATAAAACCACTTTATAAGGCTTTGAAAAACAGTTGTGTTAAGGGAGTAAATAATGTTCTGCCCTTGTCTTTCTACAAACACCAAATCAGCATTCTTTAAAATGTTTAGGTGATGGCTGATTGAGGGCTTACTTATGTCAAATTTATCCGCTATTTCTCCAGCAGTTAAATTATCTTCTAAAAGCAATTCAAGTATTTTTCGCCTGGTAGGATCGGATAGAGCTTTGAAAGCATCATTCATTTTTTAACACTCCTTCCTTAGACATTTATATAATTAGATAATTATCTAAATGTCTTAATGTAAGTATATGCATATTTTTTATATTTGTCAACACTTTTATGCAAAATTTAATTTGTAAAAGTAATGAGTTTTTATGCTTATAATAAAACAGGTTGCTAACATTAATTTAATGTAAAATTAAAGAACATGGGACAAAAAAAGAAGTCATAAAATGACTTCTCATAACTAATTCAAATAACAATTTATACAAGTTTCTTTACTGCATTAGCAACAGCTTCAACCACTCTCGGATCAAATGGTTCAGGTATAATATTTTCTTCATTTAACTCTGTAGCATCTATTAGATTAGCAATAGCTTTAGCAGCAGCTAATTTCATATCATCTGTAATTTGTTTTGCATTACTTTCTAAAGCGCCTTTGAAGATACCAGGAAAAGCTAAGACATTATTCACTTGATTAGGAAAATCAGAACGCCCAGTTCCAATAATTTTCGCACCTGCTGCTTTTGCTATATCAGGCATTATTTCTGGCACAGGATTTGCCATCGCAAATACAATTGGATCAGTTCCCATTGATTTAATCATTTCTGGCGATACTATATTAGGTGCTGAGACGCCTACAAATATATCAGCATCTTTTAGGGCTGATTTTAAATCTCCTTGTTCATTATTAGGATTTGTAGTTATTGCCATTTCCTTTTGTGCCCAATTAAGCCAAGGAGCTTCTTGGTTAAGAACACCTTCTTTGTCGCACATAATTATATTTTTAAATCCATAGAGTAATAATAATTTTGTTATTGCAATACCAGCTGAACCAGCACCATTAACGATAACTTTGCAATCTTCTTTATCTTTGGTGGTGAGTTTTAAACCGTTAATAATACCTGCAAGAACAACTATTGCAGTACCATGTTGATCATCATGGAATACTGGTATATCAAGAGTTGCTTTTAATTTTTCTTCTATTTCAAAACATCGTGGTGCAGCTATGTCTTCTAGATTAATTCCTCCAAAGGTAGGGGCTAACAATGTTACTGTCTTAATTATTTCATCAGTATCTTGTGTGTCTAGACAAATAGGAAAAGCATTTACATTAGCGAATTCTTTAAATAAAACAGCTTTTCCTTCCATGACAGGCATAGCAGCATGGGGGCCAATGTTGCCAAGTCCTAATACTGCACTTCCATCAGATACAACAGCAACTGTATTGCTTTTGATAGTATATGTATAAGCTTCTTTTTTGTTTTTTGCGATTACTTTACAAGGTTCTGCAACTCCAGGAGTATAAGCTAAAGCTAAATCTTCTCGTGATTTTACCTTGCATTTGGAAGTAGTTTCAATTTTGCCTTTCCATTTTTTATGCAATGAAAGTGCAGTTTCTTTTATATCCATTTTTTCACCTCTATATAATATAATCTTCCTAAATCGATTTATGTCTTAATTTAACATATCATAAGGATAAGACAAAATCAAGATTTGGTTTGAAGAATATTGATAAAGCACATTTATATAGTAAAGAGGCATTTTAAGTAGTTGAAATTTTATTTGAGGTTTTATTGTAGATTTGTTAAAGCTGAAGTATACTATATTTATAAATTTAATTATTTTTTATAAACCTTTGGGGGTACTACTAATGAGAGAAAAATATATTTTATCTTTGGATCAAGGGACTACAAGTTGTAGAGCTATATTATTTAATAATGATGGAATAATTGAAGCTATAGCTCAAAAAGAATTTATTCAAATTTACCCAAATGCTGGGTGGATAGAGCATAATCCTATGGAGATATGGCGCACACAATTAGATGTAATAAAAAAAGTTATAAAAAAAGGTGGAATCACTTATAATGAGATAGCGTCAATTGGAATTACTAATCAAAGGGAAACTACTGTAATTTGGGATAAAAATACTGGTAAACCAATATATAATGCTATTGTATGGCAATCAAGACAAACTGCCGAAATTTGTGAAGAAATTAAAGAAAAAGGATTAAGTGATTATATTAAAAAAAGTACAGGTTTAGTAATTGATGCATACTTTTCAGCGTCTAAAATAATGTGGATTTTGGATAAAGTAGATGGTTCAAGGGAAAAGGCAGAAAAAGGAGATTTGCTTTTTGGGACTATTGATACATGGTTGGTTTGGAATTTGACGGGTGGCAAAGTGCATGTGACAGATTATTCTAATGCTTCAAGAACTATGCTATTTAATATAGATTTCTTAGATTGGGATGATAAATTATTACAGGAATTAAAGATTCCAGAATCTATGTTGCCAGAAGTTAAACCTTCTAGTTATTTATACGGTTATGTAGATGAGAATTTATTTGACGGAGTAAGATTACCCATTAGTGGAATCGCAGGGGACCAACAGGCAGCGTTATTTGGACAAACTTGTTTTGAGGCAGGCATGGTAAAAAATACTTATGGTACAGGTTGTTTTATATTAATGCAGACAGGGCAAAAAAGAATTATATCTGAAAATGGGTTAATAACTACAATTGCTTGGGGAATAGATAACAAGGTTGAATATGCCCTTGAAGGAAGCATATTTATGGGGGGAGCAGTCGTTGCGTGGCTTAGAGATGAACTTAAATTAATTAATTCGTCAAAAGAAAGCGAATATTTTGCTTCTCAAGTTGAGAATACTAATGGGGTATATCTGGTGCCTGCTTTTTCAGGACTAGGGGCACCTTATTGGGATATGTATGCAAGAGGTGCAATTGTAGGATTAACTAGAGGAGCTAATAGAAACCATATTATAAGAGCTGCTCTTGAAGCAATTGCATATCAATCAAAGGATGTAATAGAGGCTATGATACAAGATTCTAATCTCCCATTACATACAATTAAGGTAGATGGTGGAGCATCAGCAAATAATTTTTTAATGCAATTTCAAGCAGATATATTAAATGCTGTAGTTAAAAGGCCAAATGATATAGAAACCACAGCTCTTGGAGCAGCTTTTTTGGCTGGACTTGGAATTGGATATTGGTCTGATAAAGATGAATTAAATCAATTGATGAAAAACGAAAAAATTTATAAATGTAAAATGGATAGAAGTATACAGAACGAAAAAATTAAAGGATGGAAAAAAGCAATTGAAAGAGCAAAGGATTGGGAATAAAAGTTGCACAAAAGTTAAGTGATATGATAAAATAAAATGTAGTTCTATTGTAACATATGTAAGTTATCAGATGTTTTTAGAGAATCTACTGCAATTACCATATCTTAAAAGATAATGGGAAATTCTAGTAGCAATTTGCTCTTCAACTATATATGTCTAATTTGATACTCTCATCCTATCACTCCATTAACAAGACAGAAACTCACGACAAAATGTAGTTTTCAAATAATTTTAAAAGGTGGTAATATATGAAAAAGGAATTAAATGATATGACTTTGGTTGAATTAAGAAATGTTGCAAAGTCATTAGATATTAAAAGTATTACAAAGTACAAAAAGAATGAATTAATTACTTTGATTAAAGAAAAAGATGTCAAGAAGAAAGATGGACAAGGTAAAAATTATGATTTGCCATCAGATATCGAACAACTTGATAGTGGTGAATTAGCTCAAGGGGTTTTGGAAGTTTTACCAGACGGATATGGGTTTATTCGTTGCGCTAATTATTTACCAGGCGATAATGATGTTTATGTTTCGCCATCTCAAATTAGACGTTTTAATTTAAAAACAGGAGATTTTATAAAAGGCAATATTAGGATACAAAAAGATACAGAGAAATTTAGTGCATTATTGTATGTACAAACTGTTAATGGTGATTCTCCGAGAGATGTAAATAAAAGACCTAATTTTGAAGATTTGACTCCAATATTCCCAAATGAGCGAATTCACTTAGAAACAAATCAAATAGAGTTTTCTACTAGACTTATTGATCTTTTAGCCCCTATTGGAAAAGGTCAAAGGGGTATGATAGTAGCACCACCAAAAGCAGGTAAAACAACTTTGCTAAAACAAACTGCCAACGCTATTACAACAAATCATAAAGATATGCACTTGATTGTCCTGCTAATTGATGAGAGACCGGAAGAAGTAACGGATATAAGGCGTTCAATTGAAGGTGATAATGTAGATGTTATTCATTCTACATTTGATGAGCTTCCAGAACATCATAAACGAGTATCTGAAATGGTTTTAGAAAGGTCGAAACGATTAGTCGAACATGGAAAAGATGTTGTAATATTATTAGATAGTATCACAAGGTTAGCAAGGGCGTATAATTTGACAATACCTCCAAGTGGAAGGACATTATCTGGTGGTTTAGATCCAGCAGCATTACATATGCCTAAGAAATTTTTCGGAGCTGCTAGGAACATTGAAGAAGGTGGGAGTTTAACAATTCTTGCTACAGCTCTTGTTGAAACAGGAAGTAAAATGGATGATGTTATTTTTGAAGAATTTAAAGGAACAGGCAATATGGAACTTGTTCTTGATAGAAGATTATCAGAAAAAAGAATTTTCCCTGCTATTGATTTATTAAAATCTGGCACAAGAAGAGATGACTTGCTTTTATTAAAAGAAGAACAAGAAACACTTTATCTTATACGTAAATCATTAGGTGGTATGCGTTCAGAAGAAGCATTAGAAAGTCTTTTGGATATTTTCGTGAAATGCAAAAATAATATTGAATTTATGGAAACTATTAAAAAGATTAAAATTTAATTATATACCTTTTATGCTGTACAAATATATGTTATACTAATTGATGCAGTAAATACATTATAATTCTTGCATAACTCGATGATATATGATATAATGTAAAAGCTGTTTATGTATGAAGGATCGACTTTGTCGACATATAATATAAACATGGATTATATGAGAGAGGTGAAGAAAAGATGAAAAAAGATATACAACCAGCTTATCATGAAGCGCAAGTAAAGTGCAATTGTGGTAATGAATTTGTAACAGGATCCACAAAAGAAGATATTCACGTTGAAGTGTGTTCAAAGTGTCATCCATTCTACACTGGCACACAAAAGTCATTAACAACTCGAGGACGAATTGATAAATTTAATCGTAAATATGGCATTAACGACGAAGAATAATATGATTAGCAGGTTGAGGTTGAAAGATCTCAACCTATTTTTCTAAGTCTTAACTTAAAATTACTTTACTTAAAAGAGATAGATTATTTTTTCATAATGAAGCGTATATATTTAAATGTAAACAAATGTAAAAATTAGATACTGAGATAAAAGGGTTTTAAGGAAGTTGGTGGGTGTATGAAAAGAGTAAATGTTGGTGGCCAAGCAGTAATCGAAGGGGTAATGATGAAACATGAGGAAAAATATGCTGTGGCTATTAGAAAACCAGATAAAAATATTGAAGTTGATCAAAATGAATACAAAAGTTTATCAAAAAAAATTAAGATTTTCAAATTACCTTTATTAAGGGGAATGTTAGCATTTGTAGAATCAATGATAATAGGTGTGAAAACATTAACTTATTCTGCTGAATTTTATGAAGGAGAAGAAGAGATTCAACCAACTAGATTTGATAACTTTTTAGAAAAAGTTTTTGGAGAAAAAACAGAATCAGTATTAATTGGTTTTTCTGTTGTTATAGCAATATTTCTTGGATTAGGTCTTTTTATGGTGGTTCCATTATTATTAACAAGATTAACAAAATCTTTTATTACTAACCACACAACACAGAATTTAGTTGAGGGTGTTATTAGAATTAGTATGTTTTTAGCTTATGTTACTTTGATTTCTAAAATGAAAGATATAAAAAGAGTTTTTCAATATCATGGGGCAGAGCATAAGACTATAAATTGTCTTGAACATGAAGAAGAATTAAATGTTGAAAATGTAAAGAAACATTCTAGATTGCACAAAAGATGTGGAACAAGCTTTTTGCTAATTGTTATGATAATAAGTGTTGCTGTTTTTATGTTTGTAAAAGTTGATGATATTTGGATTCGTTTATTGTCAAGAATAGTTCTTATTCCAATTATTGCAGGTTTATCCTATGAAGTCATTCGGTTTGCTGGCAAGTCAGAAAATAAGGTTGTTAATATATTAAGCTATCCAGGAATGTGTCTTCAACGAATAACAACGCGTGAACCTGATGATTCTCAATTAGAGGTAGCTATTGTAGCAGTGAAAGAGGTTTTGGGCAATGAAGATAACCTTACAGAAACTATATTATGATGGAATAGCTATTCTAGAAAAAGAAAACTTGGATAATATAAAAAATGAAGTGATTATGCTTATAGAAAGTGCTTTAAATATTACAAAAGTATATTTTTTGACACATCCAAATGAAGTAGTGGACTTAAAGGATTATAATATATTTATTCAAAAGGT
The DNA here is from genome assembly GCA_046546235.1 of Eubacteriales bacterium. Taxonomy (GTDB): domain Bacteria; phylum Bacillota; class Clostridia; order Lachnospirales; family DSM-24629; genus JBKGYG01. The sequence goes on from JBKGYG010000008.1 coordinate 27,181, forward strand.
AAAAAGAAGAGCAAGAAGAGAGCCATTACAATATATTATAGGGCACCAAGCTTTTATGGGTTTGGATTTTTATGTTAATTCTAATGTATTAATTCCGAGACCAGAGACAGAAATCTTGGTTGAAGAAGTATTAAAGGTTATCAATAATAAAAGAGAGCTAAATGTATTAGATCTTTGTACTGGTTCAGGTTGTATTGCTATTAGTTTAGGATACTATTCAAAACTCAACCATATTGTAGCTGTGGATATATCTAAAGAGGCATTACATGTTGCTAATAAAAATGCAAAGCAAAATAATGTTAATATTACTTTTATAAAAAGTGATTTATTTATCGATTTAAAGGAAGATTTTTTAGATTATTTTGATGTAATTGTATCTAATCCGCCATATATTCCAAAGAAACAGATAGGAAAACTGATGATAGAAGTAAAAGATTATGAACCAAGCTTAGCTCTTGATGGGCATGAGGATGGATTGTTTTTTTATAAAGAAATTGCTAAAAAAGCTAAAAATTATTTGAGAGAAAAGGGTCGATTATTTTTTGAGATAGGATTTGACCAAGGACAGTCTGTTAGTGACATATTAAAAAAAGAGCAATACAATTCAATTAACGTTAAAAAAGATTTAGCTGGGTTAGATAGAATTGTTTCTGGGCGAATATAATAGTGTGCCAATAGTGAAACGAAAGGAGTGGGAAGTAAAATGTTTGATAAATTAGATGATATCGTAAAAAGATATGAGGAAGTCATACAAGAGATTAGCAATCCAGACACTGTAAATGATCAAGATAAATGGCGAAAACTTATGAAAGAACAAAGTGATTTAACTCCAATTGTAGAAAAATATAAAGCTTATACAAATGCTAAAAAAGATATTAAAGACAGTTTGTTAATGTTAGAAGAAGAAGACGATGAAGAAATGCGTGAGATGGCAAAGGAAGAGTTGAATGAGAGTAAACTAAAAGTATCTAATCTAGAAGAAGAATTGAAAATGTTACTAATACCTAAAGACCCTAATGATGACAAAAATGTTTTTGTAGAAATTCGTGGGGGTGCAGGTGGAGATGAAGCAGCATTATTTGCAGCAGATCTTTTTAGAATGTACTCAAGATATGCTGAGCGAAATCGTTGGAAAGTTGAAACAGTGAATGTTAATGAAAATGGATTAGGTGGATTTAAAGAAATTGTTTTTATGATCCAAGGAGAGCGTGCCTACTCTAGATTGAAATATGAAAGTGGTGTTCATCGTGTGCAACGTGTACCGGTAACTGAATCAGGTGGACGCATTCATACATCAACTGTAACAGTAGCTGTTTTGCCAGAAGCACAAGATGTAGATGTTGAATTAAATCAAAATGATTTAAGAATAGATGTTTTTAGATCTTCAGGGAATGGAGGTCAAAGTGTAAATACTACAGATTCAGCTGTTCGTATTACGCATATACCTACAGGTTTAGTAGTGTCTTGTCAGGATGAAAAATCACAACTTAAAAACAAAGACAAAGCTTTGAAAGTGTTAAGAGCAAGACTTTACGAGATAGAATTAGAAAAGCAACAGAATGAGCTAGCTCAGGATAGAAAAAGTCAAGTTGGAACAGGTGATCGTTCAGAGAAAATAAGAACTTATAATTTTCCTCAAGGACGTGTAACAGATCATAGAATAAAATTAACTCTTCATCGTTTGGATGGTATCTTAGATGGGGATATTGAAGAATTAATCGATAATCTAATTACAGCAGATCAAACTGAAAAACTAAAACAAATGCAAGAAGGATAAACGTATGCTAAGCATACGTTTTCTATTTAACTGGGAAAGTTATATTTTCAAATAATTGGGATTAAAACAGATATTGATAGGTAAATATTTATAAATTATAATCAAGTATGATAAAAAAGAGGATAGTAATTTTCATAACACCACCTATGCTTAAATTATTGTTTAGAAATGAGAAATCAGTAATTTGTGATTTTGAAGAGGAAACAGAATAGTTTTTATGTTAAGATTGAAGTAGTAATATTAATAGATTCTTTTTTGATACAAGGAGGGATTTTAAGTGTATGTACTATTTGTTGTTTTAAACGAGACAGAATATTTATCAGAGATATTGTACAAGATGAAACAATTAGGAATTCGTGGGGCTACTGTAATTGATAGTATGGGTGCTACTTCAGTTAATAAAGGGATATATAATATTCCTGTTATTGGAGGATTTATGAAATCTATTGATAGAGACTCAAAAATTAATAAAACTATTTTTTCAGTTATTGAAAGAGAAAAACAAGTTGATCGCGTTATGGAGCATATTGAAAAGATCTTAGGTGGCGATATGAAAAAACCTAATAAAGGAATCATGTTTGTGTTACCTGTTTCTCATTTTAGAGGAGGAGAATTGCATAGACATATCGAAAGTAGAGAAAATAAAAAATTACTAGAGCAAGAATTTGAGAGTGAGTATTATTAGGACTTACTATAAAGGCGGGTGTTTTAATGTCAATTCAATTTATTTTATTTATCATAATTAATGATATTAAATATTTTAATCGTGTTAAATTAAAACTTAAAGAAATTGGTGTTGCAGGATATACTGTTATAGATACAATGGGATCAACTAATTTATATAACTGTGGCACTAGATATTCCAATTATGTATCAGGTGTAATGAATGAAAACCGAATGTATAATAAAACCATTTTTTTAGCTTTACCGTCTGAAGAAGAAGCTGTACGAATTATGGACGAAGTAGAAGAAATAATTTATTATGATTATAATAAACCAGGGAAGGGTGTTATGTTTACTATACCTGTTTATAAAAGTCATGGCATTGTATAAAAATATAATTTAATAAATATATCTAATCACTATTTTTCATCTGCCTTTAGAAAGAGGTAAAAGTTCATCAGAGACTTAAGATAATGAGAATATACAATATTTAGTACATACTTGGTATTAATCATACATATATTTATAAAAAACAGTAAGGAAGATGAAATCTGAAGTCATTAATAGCTTTTTTTATTAGTCTGATTTCTGGAGTAGTAGGAATAACAATAGGTGCTTCAATAGCATACAACATAGCTAATAGAGGTAAAAGATTTGAAGGCATGGTATCTGGTTTTACTGGAGGACTTATGCTATCTATAATATATATTGACATATTGCCTGAAGCGTTTAATCATTCAGGATTATGGATTACATTATCAGGAATAATGATTGGAATTTTATTTTTGATTTTGGCAGAAGCGATTATTCAGAAGCGCCTTCCACAAAAACAAGAAACTTTAGAGGCAAGCTATTTTAAAACAGCTTTATTAATATCGATAGCTTTAGCCTTTCATAATATTCCAGAAGGGATTGCGATAGGATCTCTTATTAGTAAATCTATGACAAAGGGTTTAAAATTTGGCATTGTTATTACATTGCACAATATACCAGAGGGATTAATGATAGCAATGCCTTTTAAGAAAACAGGAGTATCGTCCAAAAAGATTTTTTTTATATCCTTAATAATAAGCCTTTTTATGGGAATAGGGGGTTATCTTGGATGTTGGTTAAGTAGTGTGTCTGATACTTTTATGGCTATGTCCTTGGGAATAGCTGGTGGTATAATGTTATATATTACTTGTGGAGAAATACTCCTTAAATCATCAGAAAAGTGGAAAGGTAGAACTGTTATAATATCTGTTATTATTGGTGTGCTTATGGGTATTATTATTACATATTAACTTATTACATGCCTCAACAAAGGCGGTTGAGGCACATGTTTTAAAGAAAGACAAAAATCCAAATCCTTGCACGAGTTTAATCAATAAATTATATTCCAACAACTATTGACAAAAAATCTGTCCTATGGTAACATATTATTAATTTGAAATGTACTTATTGAATTATTGTAAGTACGCATAGTCACCTTTTAAATTGGAACTGAGAGTCCAGCAAGGGAGGAATTATGATGCGAGACATCAATGCGTTCTTTTATTATGCAAATTTTTATGTATTCAAAGAGATAGCAGATCAAGAACATTCTGGAATATCTGCTAACATTAGTGTTTCTAACTTCATGGATGATATAAAGGCAATGAATTTATTAAACTAAAGTTTTAATAAATTTATTGCTTTTTTTATTTATTAGGAAAGTTCTACTTTTGAGATCATCGGGACTTGATACATGTCCCGATACCATGGAGGTTTAATTGACTATAAATTACTAAGGTGCAGGGACAAATCGTGTTGCGAACGTGGCGAAGCCACTTTTGTCCTTTATTAGGAAAGTGCTACTTTTAAAATAATTGGTACTTAAAACATGTACCAATTGTACAAATTTAATTAGTTAAGAGTATTCAATTAGCAGGGACAAATCGCGTTGCGAACGTGGCGAAGCCACTTTTGTCCTTTATTAGGAAAGTTCTACTTTTGAGATCATCGGGACTTGGTTATGTCCTGATAGAGTAGAAGAATATCTTATTATTGATAATAGCTAAATTAACTAAAAAGCTAAGCGAACGCCTATAAAACATTCTTTATTAACTTGTTACATATCTCAACAAAGGCGGTTGAGGCACAAGTTCCAATGAAATATTTATAAGTCTGGAGGTATAAGTATGTGGAAACAAAAGAATCTCTTAGGAATAAAGGAGTTAAGTAAGGAAGAACTTTTAGACATTTTAGAATTAGGGTTAGAAATGAAAAAACATATTTTTAGACAATCAAATCAAAAAGAATCTTTGCCCTACGGTAATATGACAACACTTTTTTTTGAAAATAGCACAAGAACAAAACATTCCTTTACAGTAGCAGGACAAAACGTTGGTCTGTTAGTCTCTGATTTGGGACTTAGTACCAGTAGTGTAAAAAAAGGAGAAAGCTTATATGATACAGCTATAACTATCGACCAAATGGGAATGGATGTTGTTGTTATTAGACATGGTTCTTCTGGAGCGGCACATTTTTTAGCTAAAAACTGTAATGCTTCTATTATAAACGCAGGAGATGGAACTAATGAACATCCAACACAAGCGTTATTAGACTGTTTAACTATTTTAGAATTAAAAGGTGATTTTGAAGGATTGAATGTATGTATTGCTGGAGATATAGTTCATAGTAGAGTAGCAAGGAGTAATATATATGCGTTAACAAAATTAGGAGCAAAAGTTACTCTTACAGGGCCATCAACACTTTTGCCAAAGGGTATGAGTAGCCTTGGAGCTACTGTGAATTATGATGTAAAAGAAGCTATAAAAGATGCAGATGTTGTTATAGGATTACGTATACAATTAGAACGACAAAAAAGCGGTGCTTTTCCAGACTTAAGAGAATATCATAATATATTTGGAATAGATGAAGAGGTTATGAGTTATGCAAAGAAAGACGCTATACTTATGCATCCAGGGCCAGTCAATCGGAATGTTGAAATTAGCAGTAATATTGCAGAAGCACCCTATTCAACAATATCAGAGCAAGTTACAAATGGTGTGGCAGTAAGAATGGCAATTTTGACTCGAATTATGGAAACAAGAATAAATAGCATAAATAAGGAGTTGAGAAGAATCATATGAGAACACTGATAAAAGGGGGAAGAGTTATAGACCCATCTAATGATAAAGACGGACAATATGATATTTTAATTGAGGATGAAAGGATTGTTAAAGTAAATAAAGATATAAATGAAAGTGTGGATAAAACAATTAATGCGAAAGGATGTTGGGTTGTACCAGGGTTTATAGATTTGCATGTACATCTTAGAGAGCCAGGTTATGAACATAAAGAAACTATAAAAACTGGTTCAGCAAGTGCAGCAAAAGGTGGTTTTACGACCATATGTGCAATGCCTAACACTAACCCAATTATAGATAATGAATATTTAGTAGAGTATGTTAAAATGAAAGCTGAAAAAGAAGCAGTTGTTAATGTACTACCGATAGGAGCTATAACAAAAGAACAAAAGGGTGAAGAACTTGCTAATATTGGCAATATGGCAAAAGCCGGTATATGCGCAATAAGTGAAGATGGACATACTGTAATGAACGGAGCATTATATAAGAAAGCTATGACATATGGGAAAATGTTTGGCTTACCTGTATTTGCACATTGTGAAGATAAGAATCTAGTAGGTAAAGGTGCAATGAATGCAGGAGATAAGGCATTAAGTCTTGGCTTGCCGGGAATAGGAACAGATGTTGAGGATGTAATTATTTCAAGAGATATAATACTTGCAGAGAAAACAGGAGTTAAACTACATCTTTGTCATATGAGTACAGAAGGAAGTGTAAAACTCTTAAAAAGAGCAAAAGAAGATAAAGTTGATGTTACAGGAGAAATATGTCCACATCATTTTACCTTAACAGATGAAGACATTATGGACTTTGATACAAATTATAAAATGAATCCACCTTTAAGAACAAAAAAAGATGTAGAAGCGCTAAAGCAAGCTTTACAAGAAGACATTATAGATATAATAGCAACAGATCATGCGCCACATCATATTGATGATAAAAACAAACCATTTGGTGAAGCTGCTTTTGGCATTGTTGGACTTGAAACAGCAGTTCCATTAACTATAACAGAATTAGTGAAAAAAGAGTATATTACACCAAGTCAAATGGTTGCAAAAATGAGTTTAAATCCAGCAAATAGAATAGGAATTGATAAAGGAACGCTAAGTGAAGGTAAGATGGCAGATATTACAATTATTAATCCTGAACAAGAATACACAATTAAATGTAATACATTTGCTTCAAAAGGTAAGAATAGTCCTTTTGATAATAAAGACGTTCAAGGTATGGTCATATATACATTAGTATCTGGGGAAGTAATATATGAAGTTGACAATGATTTAGACTAGGAGGCATAAGAAAATGATTAACAAACTTATTGAAAAAATTAAGAAGATACAAAGTCCTATAGTTGTTGGGTTGGATCCTAAGATAGGTTTTGTTCCAAACAAATTAAAAGAGGAAGCTTATAAAGCTTATGGGAAAAATTTAAAAGCTATTTCGGAAGCATTTTATGAATTCAATAAAAGAATCATAGATAATATTTATGATTTAGTACCAGCAGTAAAACCACAAGTTGCTATGTATGAACAATATGGCATAGAAGGAATGATGGCATATAAAAAGACAATTGAATATGCTAAGTTAAAGGATTTAATTGTGATTGGAGATGTAAAAAGAGGGGATATAGCATCAACTGCAGAAGCTTATGCCATTGGACATTTAGGCAAAGTAGAAATCGAAGGCAAACAAGAAAAAGGTTTTGATTCAGATTTTATAACAATAAATCCTTATATGGGATATGATACAATAAAGCCATTTATAGATGTTTGTAAAAAAGATAATAGAGGATTATTTGTTTTAGTTAAAACATCTAATCCAAGCAGTGGAGACTTTCAAGATTTAAAAGTTGAAGAAGAATATCTATATGAAAAAGTAGCAAAGAAGGTTAATGAGTGGGGAAAAGAACATATGGGCAATGACTACAGTTATGTAGGAGCTGTAGTAGGAGCTACTTACCCAGAAGTTGGCAAGAAATTAAGAAAGCTAATGCCAAATACCTATTTCTTAGTACCAGGCTATGGAGCTCAAGGAGGACAAGCTAAAGATATGGTTCATTATTTTAATAAAGATGGACTAGGTGCCATTATAAATTCATCAAGAGGAATAATTGCAGCATATAAAAAAGAAGAGTACTCCAATTATGGAGAAGAAAATTTTGATAAGGCAGCAAGACAAGCTGTAATAGATATGAAAAAAGCATTACAAGAAGCATTAATATAAACATAAGGAGGAAAGAATATGAAAGCTAAACTTATCCTAGAAAATGGAGTTGTTTTTGAAGGTAAAGCCTTCGGGCATATAAAAGAAACAATAGGTGAAGTGGTTTTTAACACAAGTATGACAGGTTATCAGGAAGTATTAACAGATCCATCATATTATGGTCAAATAGTAACAATGACGTATCCATTAGTAGGTAATTACGGAATTAATATAGATGATCTAGAATCAGATTCTATAAAGGTTAGAGGATTTATTGTTAGGGAAAAATGTGATATGCCTAATAATTGGAGATGTGAATTTGAATTAGAAGATTATTTAAAGCAACACAAGATAATGGGGCTAGAAGGGATAGACACAAGAGCTATTACTAAGATGATAAGAAATCAGGGTACTATGAAAGGGATTATAACGGTTAGAGAACTTAGTCACAGTCAAATAGAGAATAAATTTAAAGCTTTTCATAATACACAAGCAGTTGAAACTGTATCAACTAAAAAAATCGTTAAATATAAAGGGGATGGACCTCATGTTGTAGTAATGGATTTTGGAATAAAAAATGATATCATAAAAGGTCTTAGAGACAAAGGATGCCAATTAACAATTTTGCCTGCTTTTTCAACAGCAGAAGAAATATTAAGCCATAATCCAGATGCAGTATTTTTATCAAATGGACCAGGGGATCCAAAAGATATAATGCATACAACAGAAGAAATTAAAAAACTAATTGGGAAGAAACCTCTTTTAGGAATATGTTTAGGGCATCAATTATTAGCACTATCATTAAATGGAGATACAGAGAAGTTGAAATTTGGACACAGAGGTGGAAATCATCCTGTAAAAAGTTTAAGAACAAATCATATTATGGTATCATCACAAAATCATGGTTACGTTGTGAAAAAAGAATCTCTTCCAGAAGAGTTAGAAATTACTCATATAAATCTAAATGATGAATCTATTGAAGGGTTAAAACATAAAACATTACCAATATTTAGTGTTCAGTTTCATCCAGAAGCAGGACCAGGACCAACAGATACAGCACCTATCTTTGATGAATTTATGGAAGTTATAAAAAACTAGAATGGAAAGGAGCTTATAAAATGCCAAAAGATAATTCAATTAAGAAAGTATTAGTATTAGGATCAGGACCAATAGTTATTGGGCAAGCAGCAGAATTTGATTACTCAGGAACTCAAGCTTGTCAATCATTAAAAGAAGAGGGAATAGAAACAGTATTATTAAATAGTAACCCTGCTACTATTATGACAGATGCGGAGATAGCAGATAACGTATATATAGAGCCTTTAACGATAGAAGTCGCAGAGAAGATTATTAAGAAAGAAAAACCAGATAGTGTTCTAGCTGGAGTTGGAGGACAAACTGGTTTAAATCTAGCTGTAGAACTTTATGATAGTGGGATACTAGATAAATATAATGTACGAGTAATAGGAACGCAAATAGAAGCCATTAAGGAAGGCGAAGATAGAGAAGATTTTAAAAAGTTAATGCAACGCATTAATCAACCAATAGCACCTAGTAAAACGATATCTTCAATGGAAGAAGGAGTTGAATTTGCTAAAACCATTGGTTATCCAGTAGTAGTTAGACCTGCATATACTCTTGGTGGTACAGGTGGTGGTATAGCAGATGATAAAGAACAATTAAAAGAAATATTAGCTCAAGGACTACAGTTAAGTAGAGTTGGACAGGTTTTAATAGAAAAATCTATTAAAGGCTGGAAAGAGATAGAGTATGAAGTTATTAGAGATAGCTATGGGAACTGTATAACAGTTTGTAATATGGAAAATATCGATCCAGTAGGAGTTCATACAGGTGATAGTATAGTTATTGCACCATCTCAGACATTATCAGATATAGAATATCAAATGTTAAGAAAAGCATCAATTGACATTATTAATGCAGTTGGAATTGAAGGTGGATGTAATGTTCAGTTAGCCCTTAACCCAGATAACTTTGAATATATAGTTATAGAAATTAATCCAAGAGTTAGCCGTTCTTCAGCACTTGCATCAAAAGCAACAGGATATCCTATTGCAGAAGTAACAGCTAAGATAGCATTAGGTTATGGATTAGATGAAATAGAAAATGAAGTAACAAGAAAAACAAAGGCTTGTTTTGAACCAACTCTTGATTATTGTGTTATAAAAATACCAAAATGGCCTTTCGATAAATTTAGAAGGGCAAAGAAAACATTAGGAACAAAAATGATGGCTACAGGTGAAGTTATGGCAATTGGTAATAATTTTGAATCAGCGTTACTAAAAGCTGTTCGTTCATTAGAAATAAGCCAATACAGTTTATATCACCCAAAGGCTATAACTAGAACATTAGACGAATTAAAAAGAAGAGTTCAAATACCTGATGATGAAAGATTATTTGATTTAGCGGAGCTTATAAGGCGGCATTATCGTGTTGATAAAGTATGTAAGGTTACAGGAATGGATCCATTTTTTGTAAATAAAATAAAGGGCATTGTTGATGAAGAGGAAAGATTAAGAAGGTCAAATTTTGAAGATCTTAATGAAGATTGGTTAAAAGCTCTTAAGAAAAAAGGCTTTTCAGATAAAGGCATAGCAGAATTAATCAATTGTTCGGAAGACGATATTTATAGAATGAGAAAAGAATATAAAATTATGCCAGTATATAAGATGGTTGATACTTGTGGTGGAGAATTTGAAGCTGTTTCACCATATTATTATTCAACTTATGATGAATACGATGAAGTAGAAGTTTCTGACAAAAGAAAAGTAATGGTTATAGGTTCAGGACCAATTCGAATAGGGCAAGGGATAGAATTTGATTATTGTTCAGTTCATAGTATACTAGCTTTAAGAAAAGCAGGGGTTGAAACCATTATAGTAAATAATAATCCTGAAACAGTTAGTACAGACTTTGATATAGCTGATAAATTATATTTTGAGCCATTAACAGAAGAAGATGTCCTTCATATTATAGATAAAGAAAAACCAGAGGGAGTTATTCTTCAATTTGGCGGACAAACAGCAATCAAGTTAGCAAACTTTTTAGATGATAAAGGCATAAATATATTAGGGACAAGTCCACAAAATATCGATGCTGCAGAAGATAGAGAAAAATTTGAAGCTATATTAGAAAAGTTAGATATAAAAAGACCAAAAGGTGTAGGAGTATGGTCATTAGAAGAAGGAATCCAAAAGGGAAATGAAATTGGTTATCCTGTGTTAGTAAGGCCATCTTATGTCTTAGGTGGTCAAGGTATGGAAATAACATATTCCAAGGAAGAGTTAGAACAATACCTTATCCAAGCATTTGATAAAAAGGAGAACCAATCAGTACTTATTGATAGATATCTAATTGGAAGAGAAATAGAGGTAGATGCAATATGCGATGGTGAGAATATTTTAATACCAGGTATTATGGAGCATCTTGAAAAGGCAGGAGTACACTCTGGGGATAGTATATCAATTTATCCACCCCTTAATATCTCAGAAGATGTTAAAAATAAAATAATAGATATTACAGAAAAAATAGCTCTTGAACTTAAAGTACTAGGAATGATTAATATACAGTTTATTGAAGCACAAGGGGAAGTTTATATAATAGAAGTTAATCCAAGATCATCAAGAACTGTCCCTTATATAAGTAAAGTAACAGGGGTACCAATTATAGACTTAGCAACTAGAGTTATTATTGGAGAAAAACTGAAAGATTTAGAGTATGGAACAGGGTTATATCCAGAGATAGAGGAATATGCAATAAAAGTACCTGTATTCTCAACTCAAAAGTTACCTAATGTAGAAGTAAGTCTTGGTCCAGAGATGAAGTCCACGGGAGAAGTATTAGGGATAGGTAAAACTTTTGAGGAAGCGTTATTCAAAGGTTTTGTAGGTGCAGGCATGAAGATTCCTAAAGAAAAAGGAACTTTATTAGTTACTATTAAACCT
>JBKGYG010000009.1:0-38789 GCA_046546235.1 Eubacteriales bacterium
TTTTTAAATAGTTTACTTCTTTCTCTGTCAATCTTCTATATTGCCCTTCTTTTAAATCTCTTAGTTTTATTTCCCCAATACATATTCTTTTTAGAGAAATTACTGAATGTCCTATATAATCAAACATTCTTCTAATCTGCCTATTTTTCCCTTCATGTAAAACAACTTCATAAGTTGTTGAATCTTTAGAGTTTACAAGAAATTTAATTTTACACTTAGATATTTTATAAACACCTAAGTCTGTACCTTTACGTAATACATTAATTTTATTTTCTTCTGGTCTCCCTTTCACCTTTACTTTATATGTTTTTGGTACATGATGTTTCGGATGAGTTAATGTATAAGTTAAATCTCCATCATTTGTAATAATTAATAAACCTGAAGAGTTGTAATCCAATCTACCAACTGGAAAAACTCGCTCTGATTCATTTATCAAGTCAAGAACAGTTTTTCTATTTCTCGGGTCTTTGGCAGAAGAGATATAACCTACAGGTTTGTTAAGTAATAAATATATTAATTTTTGGTTATTGTTAATTATTTTATTTTTATAACGAATTACATCTTTATGAGGGTCTATTTTTGTTCCAAGTTTTGTTACAATATCATTATTTACTGAAACAAGTCCAGATGTAATTAACATTTCTGATCTTCTCCTAGATGCTATCCCTGCTTCTGCAAGAAATTTTTGTAACCTAACTTCCATAATAATCCTCCACTTATCTATTTGTATTTAATTCAACAAGAACCGCTTTAATATATTATAAAGACAAAAACGATAATCTATTTTATCAACTGAATTCATAGTTTTAATTGGCAATTTCTCATATATTTCATCATTTAAATAAACATTATAATAACCTATAGTGGTGCCCTTATCAATAGGTGCCTCCAATGATGTTGGCAAATCAACTTCTTTTCTTATTTTATCATTTTTAGATAAAAGTAAACCTATTTCATCAAATTCAACAACATCAATATTTACATATCCTTTTTTACCATCGATTACTTGTATGATATCAAACTTTATATTATCCTGAACTATTTGTTTATATTCAAAATTATCAAGTCCATATTCCATAATTTTTTGAGTATCCTGCCATTTCCAGTTTCTATTATATGGCCATCCTGATGCCAAAACAACTGAAATTAAAAATTTACCATCCTTTTTTACAGCCCCAACAAAACAATATCCAGCATGATTTGTAAAACCAGTTTTAACACCAATAGCTCCATCCATCATATCAAGAAAAAGATTTTTATTATTAACGGAAAACTGCCTATTATTTGTAACTTCATTAAAAACTTTTTGTTTTGTGTTTATTATATCAACAAATTGTTCATTATTTAATGCATACCTTGCAATCAATGCTAAATCATATGCTGTAGTATAATGCCCTTCAGCGTCTAAACCATTTGGAGTTTTAAATGAAGTATTATGAGCACCTATATCTTTAGCTTTCTCAGTCATTAATTCACAAAACTCTTCAACACTTCCACCTATGTGTTCAGCAATCGCTATAGCCACATCATTAGATGATTCTAACATTAAAGCATATAATAAATCTCCTAATCTATACTTTTCTCCTTCTCTTATATATAATTTAACTATAGGGGCTAATGACGCTTTTCTACTTACTAAAACTTCATCTTCTAAGTTGCCATATTCAAGAGCAATAATACCTGTCATTATTTTAGTTGTGCTTGCCATTGCTCTTTGTTCTTCCCCATTAAAATCCCATAATACTCTGCCATTATCTCCATCCATTAACAAAGCTGACAAAGCGTATAAATTCAAATCTTCTTCTTCAGCAGATATCTCTACATAAAATATAGATAATATAATAATTGTAATTATCAATAGAAAACTTACGCATTTTTTTTGCATATTTATCCCTCATATTATTTCTTATCTTAATTGTATAAGAATGGAAAGATAAATATGACATATTATTTATACAACTTACTTATCATAATCACTCTCAATTTCTAATTGAACTTCTTCTTGGGCTTCTGTTTTAAACCTTTTAATTTCATCATCATTTATTATGGGTAATTCATCTAAAGACTGCATCCCAAAATTTCTTAAAAAATCTTCCGTAGTTCCAAAAAGCAATGGTCGTCCTGGAGCATCTTTTCTTCCTACATCATAAACAAGATTATATTCCATAAGCTTATTTATGGCATGGTCTGATTTCACCCCTCTAATATGTTCAATTTCAGCTTTTGTAATAGGTTGTTTATATGCAACTATTGACAAAGTTTCAAGTAATATATCAGTCAATACTATTTTCTTAGGTTGGTGAGTCATTCTTGTAATATATTCATAGTATTCTGATTTTGTACACATCTGATAAGCATTATTAATTTCTATTATTTGAATCCCTCTATCTTCAACATCATATTTGTCCATCATATTTTTAATAATCCGTCTTGTTGTATTTTCATCTTGTTCTATTACTTTTGCTAACCTTGAAAGAGGGATTGCATCCCCCATAGTAAATAATATAGATTCAATAATAGCTTCAAACTTACTTATCTGCATTAGCGACCCTTCTTATCTATGTATTATAATTATATATCATTAAATTCAATATTAATATCTTCAAATACTTCTTCTTGTCTTATATATATATATCCTGTTTTCATAAGTTCTAAAACAGCTAAGAATGTAATAATAGTTTCTTGCTTAGAGTTGTTTTTCAAAAGAAATTCTTTAAAACTAATGTTTTTATAATTCTGCTTTAATCTTTTAATATAATCAATTTTATCTTGAATAGAATATTCTTCTCGTTCTATCTCACCAAACTTACTTCTTATAGGGTCAATCTTATCTTCTTGTTTTCTTATTACTGTTTGAAATATTTTATATAATTTAGTTAAATCAACATCTTTCATAATTGATTCTACAGGAATTTCTTTCTTATAATCTTTAATCTCGGTAGGGATAGTTGGTCCTTTAAACATAACTTGTTCCGCATTTAATTGTTTTTCCCTTAATGTCTTTGAAACGTATTTATACTTTTTATATTCTAATAATCGCTGAACCAGTTCTTGTCTTGGATCAATTTCATCTTCTTCATCTTCATCATCTATAGTAGGTAATAGCATTTTTGATTTTATATGAATTAATGTAGCTGCCATAACAAGAAACTCACTCATAATATCAAGATTTTTATCCTCTATACTTTTAATATAAATTAAATACTGTTCAGTAATTTCAACAATTGGTATATCATAAATATTAACTTTATTTTTGTCTATTAAATGCAAAAGCAAATCTAAAGGACCTTCAAATACTTGTAATTTTACAGGTATGCTCATATACACCAAACTTTCGAATTTTATTTAAGAAATAAGAAACTTTCAATTGGTCCTAAAATAATATTAAAAAAATTAAAAACCACTAGAATAATAAATAATAATTGTAACATCTTCTCATATTGATGAAGAACAAAATATCTTCGTGGCGATTTACTTGCAATAATATAAGAAATATCAAAAGATACTAAAGGCATAACTAGGTTCACCAAAAAAATAGATATATTAAACATAACAATATTTATAAAAATATATTTAATAAAATTATAAATACCTAACATCCATTCTGAACTATTAAAAAATCTATAAATATTTATATGTTCAAATAATGCTCTATATAAACTATAAAAAATAAGGGCAAAACATAAACTTGAAGCCAAACCCACAACCCCTAACGACATATTAGTTTTTTTATCACTTATTCTATAAGCAAAAGGTTTGGAAAAACCTACACGAGCTGTAACAAAAAATATTAACCCAATTGGATCAATATATTGTCTAAGCTTATAAATCGAATTATTGTTTTGCATCCTTTGTAAAGGATTTAGATATATATATGCCATAGATTTTGGTAATTCATGTAAAATCATTACAATCATTGCAGCTATTAATAATGCCCCTAATTTAATTATATTATCTATCACTATAAATCAACACCTTTATATTTTCATTGTAACTTGCGTACCATCTTAGCGTGTAACAAGTTAATATGTTATCTTAATTCATTTTACTAATTATCTCATTATATTTCAAGTGTTATTGTATTACTTTATTAAACATACTAAAAGCTTGCTGATAACAGCAAGCTTCAGACTGTAGACAAAATTTAATTATTATAAACACATAGTAGAGGTATATATATACAAATTAAGTGATGTTTAAATATTTGATTAAAAAAAATTAGCTTCTTTATTTAAACATCATTTTCATTACTTTATTAAATTGAAAACCAAAAGTAGCCACATCAATATCTTCATCCACAATTATATCTACCTTCCCTATTTCATTTCCATCAATATTATAAATTAAATCTCCAATCTTTTCACCTTTTTTAATTGGTGCTTCTATAGATTCAGGAATCACAACTTGTTTTGTAACTTCTTTTTGACTATCTTCTTTTGCTAATACATGTCCAAAGTCATCCTTAACTACACAATTCACTTCCTCTTTAACACCTTTTTTAACAGGAATAACATTTATAATTTTACCCTTAAGGTCATCTTTATAAATACTACAATTAGCAAATCCATAATCTAATAATTTCATAACCTCATGAAATCTAGTCTTATAATCAGGAGCAGCCATTACAACTCCTATCAATTGCATACCATTTCTTTCAGCTGTACCTGACAAACAATATTTTGCTTTACTTGTAGAACCAGTCTTTAATCCTGTTGCCCCATCATACCACTTTATTAACTTATTAGTACTAGTTAAACCAAATTCTTCTTCTCCATGTCTTGTCTTATGAATAATACTATCTTGCCACACTGTTGTATAATCAAAAACCTCAGGATATTTTGTAATTAATTCTCTTGACATAACAGCTATATCATAAGCACTTGTCAAATGATTGTCCTCATCTAGCCCATTACTATTAACAAAATTAGTATCTTCCATTCCTAATTCTTTAGCCCTTTGATTCATTTTATTAACAAAAGCTTCTTCACTTCCAGCTATATGTTCTGCCATAGCAACTGAAGCATCATTAGCAGAAGCTATAGCAACACATTTGAGCATATCTTCAACAGTTTGTATTTCATTAGGTTCAAGGTATACCTGCGAACCTCCCATACTAGCTGCATGTTCACTGACAACCACTTCATCTTCTAACTTGATAGAACCATCTTCTAAAGCATCATAAATTAATAATAAAGTCATAACTTTTGTAACACTTGCAGGTCTTAATTTTTCATGTGCATTTTTTTCATAAATGATTTTACCACTTGTAGGTTCCATAAGAATTGCCGAAACTGCAGTAATATCCAAATCAGATTCTGCTTCTCTTTCAGCTAAACCTAAAGGTGGAGTTACTAAATTAAATGCTAAAATAAACCCTATTATTAGTGTGCTAATTCTTTTCATGATTACCCTCTCCAATACTTTATGTCTATTATTTTTGTACTTATAGTGTCAACTGTTTTTAGAATGATTATAATATCATATCATTTAATATTAGGGTAAACATTTCAATTAAAAATATACACTATTATTATAATAAAGCAAAATATTATCTTAGTACTTTATTATACCTTCATCAGTAACAATACCTTTAATGAATTTTAATTTTTCTTTACATTCACTTGCTATATGATAAGCATTTATAAATTTATTTTTAGCTTCTAATAATTTATCTCTATCATTTGCATATATTGTTCCTAAAGATTCACCTTCTTTAACAGCATCTCCAATTTTTTTGTTTAATAAAAATCCAACTGACAAATCAATTTTACTTTCTTTAGTTTCACGACCACCGCCTAGTATTAGCGTTGCAACACCAATTTCATCAGCATCTATTTCCTTAATAACTCCTGATTTTATTGATATAATTGGCTCCCTAAACTTTGCTTTAGGTAATAATTCTTTATTATCTATCATACTTAAATTACCTTTTTGAGCTTCTACAAATTGTTTGAATTTAGACATTGCTTTACCGTTTTTTATAGTTTCTTCTAATAAATCTCTTCCTTCTTCAATTGTTTTAACATCACCTACTCCCTTAAGTATTAAACTTCCAAGAGTTAAACATAATTCAACTAAATCATTAGGGCCTTGTCCTTCTAATGTACTTATAGCTTCTTTCACTTCTAGTACATTACCAACAGCTTGTCCTAATGGTTGATTCATATCAGAAATAACAGCATACGTTTTTCTTCCTACTCCATACCCAATCTTAACCATTTCTTTAGCTAACATAAATGCATCCTCTTCTGATTTCATAAAAGCACCACTACCAGTTTTTACATCCAAAACAATTATATCAGAACCAGAAGCAATTTTTTTACTCATTATACTGCTAGCAATTAAAGATAAATTATCCACAGTAGCAGTAACATCTCTAAGAGCATATAATTTTTTATCTGCAGGAGCAAGATTTGATGTTTGTCCTGCTATAGCAATTTTTATAGAATTAACATTATTTATAAATTCCTCACTAGTAAGTGATGTTGTAAAACCTTCAATACTCTCTAATTTATCAATTGTACCACCTGTATGCCCCAACCCTCTTCCAGACATCTTTGCTATAGGAATATTAAGTGATGCTATCATAGGACCTAAAACTAGTGATGTTTTATCGCCTACTCCACCTGTACTATGTTTATCAGCTTTAATGCCTTTTATAGCTGATAAATCCAACTGCTCACCACTCTCTACCATTGCCATTGTTAATGCAACTGTTTCTTCTTCACTCATTCCTTGAAAATAAATTGCCATTAACAAGGCTGAAACTTGATAATCAGGTATACTACCATTTGTATAACCTTGAATAATATAGTTTATTTCCTCTTTTGCAAGAGTTTCACCATTCCTTTTTTTCATAATCAAATCATACATTCTCATAAATATACCTCCTAGTCTTCAAGCATTTCATTTATCACTTCTTTTACTAATAATTTAAATTTTTTATTTGCTTTTTTTGAAGTTTCTACAACTTCTTTATGATTAAGAGGTTTATCTAATATACCCGCTGCCATATTAGTTAAACAAGAAATTCCAAGTACTTTTATTCCCGAATGGACTGCTGTTATAACTTCTGGCACTGTTGACATGCCTACTGCATCTCCTCCTATTGTTCTTATCATCTCTATTTCTGCTGGCGTCTCATAACTTGGGCCTGTAAAGGCACAATAAACACCTTTTCGAATTATTAAATTAATTTTCTTAGCACAATGTTCAGCTTTTTTTATCAATTCTTCACTGTATGCTTCAGACATATCAGGAAATCTAGGCCCAAAATCATCTAAATTAGCACCAATTAATGGATTCATACCCATAAAATTAATATGATCTTTTATAATCATTAAATTACCCGGTTCAAAAGATTTATTAACAGATCCAGCTGCATTAGTTACAATAAGATGTGTAACT
Organism: Eubacteriales bacterium; assembly: GCA_046546235.1. Classification (GTDB taxonomy): domain Bacteria; phylum Bacillota; class Clostridia; order Lachnospirales; family DSM-24629; genus JBKGYG01. Next base: position 7,408 of record JBKGYG010000009.1, read on the forward strand.
CCTAATTTTTTCAGAACTCTTACAGACATAACAACTTCTTCCATATTATACCCTTCATAATAATGAAATCTACCTTGCATTGCTATTACATTTTGATTACCCATGCGCCCTATTACAAACTGACTTTTATGGCCCTTTACTGTTGATACTGGAAAACTAGGAATATCTTTGTATGAAATTTCTACAGAATCTTTTATTTCTTCCGCTAAATCACCTAACCCAGAACCAAGTATTAATCCTAACCTAGGTTTTACCTCTATTTTGTCTTCAATATAATTTACTGCCATATTAATTCTATCCAATATAATTATTCCTCCTATTATTATTATAATTGATTTCTTATTTTATTAAGGGCAAAAAACTTTTCCCAATCTTAATTGGTTCCACGTTAAGTATTTCAGCTATAGTCTGACCTATATCTGCAAAAGTATCTCTTGTACCAAGATTAATTCCCTTGTTTAAGTTATTCCCATAAATCAAACAAGGTACATATTCTCTTGAATGGTCTGTACTTGGCGTTGTAGGATCACAACCATGATCTGCATTCATTATTAATATATCATCTTCTTTCATTGCATTTAATATTTCTGGTATACGCTTATCAAAGTCTTCTAACCCTTTTGCATATCCTTCTGGATTATTTCTATGACCCCATTTTGAATCAAATTCAACTAAATTAGAAAAAATAAGTCCATTATTATCTTCTTTCATGTATTCAATAGTTTTGTCCACACCATCCATATTATCTTTAGTATGAATTGATTCTGTGATTCCTTTTTTGGCAAATATATCTTCTATTTTACCAACTGCAATAACATCTAGCTTTGAATTTTTTATATTATCTAATAAAGTATCTTCTTGAGGTTCTAAAGAAAAATCTCTTCTATTAGCAGTTCTTGTGTATTTCCCTTTTTCACCTACAAAAGGTCTTGCAATAACTCTTGCAACAGCATGCTCCCCTACTAGTATATTTCTTGCAATATTACATATATCATATAGTTTTTTTATAGGAATAACTTCTTCATGAGTTGCAATTTGAAATACACTATCTGCAGAAGTGTAAACTATAGGATACCCTGTTTTTATATGTTCCTCCCCTAAATCTTTAATAATTTCTGTTCCTGAAGCTGGGTAATTACCTAATATATCAGTCCCTATTTCTTTTTTAAATGTTTCTATAATATTATTCGGAAATCCATTAGGATACGTTGGAAATCCACTTTCAGAATATATTCCCACCATTTCCCAATGTCCTGTTGTTGTATCTTTTCCATTAGACATCTCAGCAATTCTACCATAACAACCCTTTGGGTTATTTGTTTTAGCTAATCCCATCATATTATCAATATTACCTAATCCTAATTCAATCATATTAGGTATATCTAATCCACCAACCGCTTTAGAAATATTACCAATTGTATTACTTCCTTCATCTCCATATCTATTAGCATCTGGTAATTCACCCATACCAACGCTATCTAATATAATCCATATAACACGTTTCCCCATAAAAATCACCTTTCTTACCTTTTTTTAATTATACTTAAAACCATTAAACAGTAAAATTTAGTATTTGAAATATTATTCACAAAAATACATTGTTCATTTACTTAAGATGTATGTTTATAAGCTATTTAATAACTATATTAATTATGTAATCTTCTAATCCTACTAATATTATCCTATCTTTTAATTGATTTGTCAAAATAAGTTGAATAATTTTTTTGTTAATTTACTATTGACAAATTGTTATTAGTTGATATAATAAAAGGCGTAGTTAATAATGATTATTATTTAATAAATATTATTTTGGAGGGATAAGTAATGAAAAAATGGATTTGTACAGTTTGTGGTTATATCCACGAAGGAGATGCTCCACCAGAAAGATGTCCTCAATGCAACGCACCAGCAAGTAAGTTTAAAGAACAATCTACTACAGATGATTTATCTTGGGCTGATGAACATAGAATTGGTGTTGCTAAGGATGTAGATCCTGAGATAATCGAAGGTTTAAAAATGAATTTCACAGGCGAATGTACTGAAGTTGGAATGTATTTAGCGATGTCTAGACAAGCTGATCGTGAAGGTTATCCTGAAGTTGCAGAAGCTTATAAACGGATTGCCTGGGAAGAAGCTGAACACGCAGCAAAATTTGCTGAACTACTAGGAGAAGTAGTTGTTGCTGATACAAAAACCAATCTAAAAATACGTGTAGACGCTGAACACGGAGCATGTCAAGGTAAAAAAGATTTAGCAACAAAAGCTAAAGAATTAAATTATGATGCTATACACGATACTGTTCATGAGATGTGTAAAGATGAAGCAAGACATGGACAAATATTTGCTGGATTGTTGAAGAGATATTTTGGAGAATAAGATAACACGTCCTTATTCAATGGAATATTTAAAGGCTATTGCTAACTTGCTTACAAGGATTTGAAATTGGCCTTTTCATTGCAACTAGTGCAAGGATCAAAGCCTTGCACTGTTGCTAAAAACTTTTGAAATGGAAATCTTCTAATAAACAAAAAAGATGCCACGTATAGGTAGCATCCGAATATATAAACATCATTCTTTTTACTTTATTATTATGTTCCGAGACTAAGTAATATCATCACGCCCTAGGGTGTGCTTTAGCATAGACTTCTTTTATTTTACTATTATTCATCTTAGCATATATTTGTGTAGTTGATATATCTGAATGTCCAAGCATTTCTTGAACAGATCTTAAATCTGCTCCATTTTCCACAAGGTGTGTTGCAAATGAATGTCTCAGCATATGTGGAGTTATTTTTTTATTAATATTTGCTTTATTAGCATAATATTTTATTACTTTCCAAAAACCTTGCCTACTCATTGGTTCCCCTAAACAACTTACAAATAATACAACTTGTTCTTTATTTTTTAACATTATAGTCCTTGATTCTTCTAAATAGCTTTTTAATGCCTCTTTAGCTATATTACCTAAAGGAATAATTCTTTCTTTGTTATTGTCTTTGCAACGCAAAAAACCTAAATTAATATTTATATCATTTATACTTAGATTAATTAACTCTGTAACTCTTATACCTGTTGCATATAAAAGTTCTAACATAGCTTTATCACGTAAACCTTTAGCAGTATTATTATTAGGTTGTCTAAGTAACAAATCTACTTCTTCTGGGGTTAATACACTAGGTATCTTTTTTTCTACTTTAGGTGATTTCAAATTTTCTGAAGGATCATTTAACAAAATATCTTGTTTGTATAAATAATGAAAAAACGCTTTTATCGATGCAATATTCCTACAAATTGTTGCTGATGCACGACCATTTTTTTCTAGTTCTAAAATGAATGAGTTAAGATTAGTAGTATTTATTTTTTTCAATTGTAAAATATCATGATTCTTGAAAAAACTTATCAATTTCTTCAAATCACGTTTATAAGATAAAACCGTATTTTCTGAACAACCTTTTATATCTTTTAAATATTTAATGAATTTTAATAAGGCCTCATCCATGCTATTCTTCCTTTACAAAACATTATGTAAATATTATTATATAGCTATTTTTTGAGAAAATCAAACATTTTTTGCAGATTATACCAAGGTGAATGAGCAATTAAAATCTTATAAATACCATATAAAGATTTTTTTATCCTTAATTATCTATATATTGTATTTTTATCCTTTTAAATTTTAATTAAATTTTTTATTGACCATTGAACTAATCCTGGATTTACAAAGGTCTCTAAAAGGGATCCTATAATACATATTAAAAGGCTTATAATAAATACTAAAATATATTCAGAAAAAACTTGTTTGTTATTAATTCTATAACTTTTGTTAGTTGCAATTTTTTTGTAATATAATGTTGCACATATATCAAAACTTTTGTTCATAAGATAGATAATTAATGGTACATAAACTAAAAAATGCGGCAGTAAATATACTAGATTCAAAACAACACCTTTGCCACCATAAACAATTGTACCAATTGAAAGCATAAAACCAAAATTGAATCCAAAATATAAAAAAGCTATAATTATCACTGGTACCCCAAAGAAAGTCAAACCAAAAAACCACAAAAAAAGAATAACTTTTATTCTATCTAAAAAAACAAATTTAAATAGATCAATATAATTTAACTGTATATTTTTGTATTTATCCAAAAAATAATTATTTAATATTCCTAATTCATTCCTTTGGTTAGCATCTAAGTAATTTGCAAAAATAGAACCTACTATTACTCCAAATATAAACAAAATTAAAAAAGTCAAGTTTCTACTTAATTTAAAATTCATTTTTCTTATCATCTTAGTCTTCCTCACTCAAACCTACCCCTTTATCCTTTTTAAAAACTTTTACTAAATAATAATATATAACAATGTATGAGTGAAAAAGTCCAAATATGAATGCTTGTCTTAAATAAAAAAGGACAAAAGTGGCTTCGCCACGTTCGCAACGCGATTTGTCCCAGCTGATTGAATATTCTTAAGTAATTAAACTTGCACAATTGGTACATGTTCTAAGTACCAATTATCTAAAAATATGACTTTCTTAAAAAAGGACAAAAGTGGCTTCGCCACGTTCGCAACGCGATTTGTCCCAGCTGATTGAATATTCTTAAGTAATTAAACTTGCACAATTGGTACATGTTCTAAGTACCAATTATCTAAAAATATGACTTTCTTAAAAAAGGACAAAAGTGGCTTCGCCACGTTCGCAACGCGATTTGTCCTTTTTTATTTACTTAAATCTTTACACTTTTTATAACAATCATTAACCGCTTCTAGTATTGCATTTCTAAATCCATTTTTCTCTAAAGTAGCTACAGCCTCGATTGTTGTCCCTCCTGGAGAACAAACTTGATCTTTTAATACCGCTGGATGTTCACCTGTTTCTAAAACCATCTTAGCTGAACCAAATAAAGCCTGAGCTGCCATTTTATAAGCCTGATCCCGAGGCAAACCTAATTTAACAGCCCCGTCAGCAAGAGCTTCTATAAAGATAAAACAATAAGCTGGAGAGCTTCCTGTAATAGGCACTACACTATCCATTAACTTTTCTTCTACTTCAGCAACTTCACCAAATGAGCTGAAAAACTTTTTGACACTTTCTCTTTCTTCGTCTGAATATTCATCATTCGAATAAGATATAGTAGAAATCCCCTCTGAAACAAGGGCTGGAGTGTTTGGCATTGCCCTTATTATTCTTATATCATTGCCAAGCTCTTGTTTTATTGCATCTATAGTTATCCCTGGCGCAATGGAAATAATAATATGTTCTTTTTTTACACTATCCTTAATATTCTTTAACACTTGATTATAATACTGAGGTTTAATTGCAAGAATGATTATACTACAAGATTCTAAACACTTCTTATTACTAGTTAAATAATCAATATTAATCTGAGATTTCACCCAATCAAGTCTTTTTTTACTTATATCAGTATAAGTTAATTTTCTTGCTTCAAAATATTTTGAAGCACCTTTTAACATAGCATAACCCATATTTCCTATACCAATAAATCCAAATAATTTGTTCATATAAGCCCATCCCTTTCTTATGCATTTGAGTTTAAAAGCTATACATTTAGTTTAGCTGTCCTTCCTAATACTTCTTTATACTGCGTAAGAACATCAGAGATATAATTGTTAATAAATTCTTCAACTTGGTGTGATGAACGTCCAATAAAATTCTCTGGCTTTAAAATTGATAAAATCTCTTCTTTGCTCATCATAAATGATGGATCATCAATTATTCTTTCTATGAGATCATTATCTTTTCCTTCCATTTTAACCTTTTTGCCTGCTTCCATAGAATGTAGCCTAATTTTTTCATGTAATTCCTGACGATCCCCGCCACGTTTTACACCTTCCATTAAGATAGTTTCTGTAGCCATAAATGGTAATTCACTCATAATTCTTTGGTTAATTACTTTTGGATACACAACTAACCCATCCATTACATTCATATATATTTCAAGTATAGCATCAATAGCTAAGAATGCTTCTGGAATAGCAATTCTTTTATTAGCACTATCATCTAATGTCCTTTCAAACCATTGTGTGGATGCAGTAATTGCAGGGTTTATAGTAGTAGAAATCACATATCTAGCAAGGGAAGAAATTCTTTCACAACGCATAGGGTTACGTTTATAAGCCATTGCAGACGAACCAATTTGACTTTTAGCAAAAGGTTCTTCTATTTCTTTAAGATTTTGTAATAAACGTATATCATTACTAAATTTATAAGCTGATTGAGCAATCAAGCTAAGTATATTTAATACTTGACTATCTAATTTTCTAGGATATGTTTGTCCAGTTACAGGAAATGTAGTTTTATAACCTAATTTTTCAGCAACTAATTGATCTAATTCCTTAACTTTATTTTGATTACCTTCAAATAAACTTAAAAAGCTAGCTTGTGTTCCTGTTGTACCCTTCACACCTCTTATCATCTTTTTAGATAAAAGATGCTCTAACTCTTCTAAATCCATCCATAAATCTTCCAACCATAGACAAGCTCTTTTACCAACAGTTGTTAACTGAGCTGGTTGATAGTGAGTAAATCCTAAAGTAGGCAAGTCTTTATATTCTATAGCAAAACTTGACAATTTATCCATTACATTAATAAGCTTAACCTTTACTACTTCTAATGCTTCCATCATAATAAGAATATCTGTATTATCGCCAACAAAACAACTGGTTGCTCCAAGATGTATAATAGGCTTTGCTAATGGAGCTTGTTTTCCAAATGCATAAACATGTGCCATTACATCATGACGAACTTCCTTTTCTTTAGCAATAGCATCTTCATAATTAATATTATCTCGATACTCTTTCATTTGATTTATTTGTTCATCACTAATATTTATACCCAATTCCTTTTCTGATTCAGCAAGTGCAATCCAAAGCTTACGCCAAGTCTTAAATTTTTTATCAGGGGAAAATATGTAGAGCATTTCTTTACTAGCATATCTACTCCCTAAAGGGGTTGTATATATATCTTTCATTATAAATTCCTCCTAAAACTTTTTATCTTCATCATTATTATAGCATATGTCGAACATTAGGCAAGAAATAATCTAAAAGGTTCTGTTTGAAAAAACAAATAGAATAAAAATAGCTTCGCGATTTGTCCCAGCTATTTTATACTCTTAGTTAATTAAATTTGTACAATTGGTACAGTTTTAAGTAGCAATCATTTAAAAATAACTCTCATAATTAATTAAAAAAATGGGCGCATCGTAATACGCCCCTACGAAAATTTTGTGTTGTGATATTGCTCAATTGGTACATATTTTAAGTGCAATCATTGAAATTATGACTTTCCTGATTAATTAAAAAATGGGCGCATCGTGATACGCCCCTACGAAAATTTTGTGTTATGATATTGCTCAATTGGTACATATTTTAAGTGCAATCTTAAACAATAGAACTTTCCTATTTAATAAAAAAATAGGTATCTAATGACACCTATTTTACTAAAATTACAGAAGTTTATTAAGGAATTTTTCTATCCTATCTAAACCAGTTTTTATTTGTTCTAAAGAAATAGCATAGGATAAACGAATATGGTCATCATATGCAAAATCATTACACGGAATAATAGCTACATTTTCTTCTTCCAATAATAAATTAGCTAAATCTGTAGCATATCCAATTGATTTTCCTTTATATATTTTTTGCTGTAATTTACTAATATCAACAAATAGATAAAATGCGCCTTGCGGTTTAATAGTAGATATAAGAGGCATATTCTCTATTCTTTCAAACATATAATTTCTTCTTTGCTCAAATTCTTCAACCATTGCATTAACACATTCTTGCGAGTTACTTAATGCTGTTTCAGTTGCAATTTGTGCTATAGTGTTTGGATTAGATGTAGCGTGTGATTGTATATTAGACATAAGTTTAGATATCTTTTCATTACAAGCAGCATAACCTATTCTCCATCCTGTCATTGCATAAGCTTTAGAAACTCCATTTATAACAATTGTTTTATCGTATATATCTTTGTTAAGAGAAGCAATGCTAACATGCTGATTATCATCATATATTAGCTTTTCATATATCTCATCTGATATTACATAAAGATCATTCCTAAGAGCAAAATCAGCTAGTTCCTTAAGTTCTTCTTTTGAATAAATCATACCTGTTGGATTACTAGGACTATTAATAATAATTGCCTTAGTTTTGTGATTTACAACTTCTTCAAGTTGACTTACAGAAACTTTAAAACACTGCTCTTTAGTTGTTCTAACAAAAACAGGAATTCCATCAGCTAATTTAACCATTTGAGGATAACTTAACCAAAAAGGGGATGGAATAATTACCTCATCTCCTGGATTTAATATTGTCATAAATGTATTAGTTAAAGAATGTTTTGCCCCATTACTCACCACAATTTGATTTGGTTTATATGTAAGACCATTATCTAAAGCTAATTTATTACAAATAGTTTGTTTTAAAGAAGCTATACCTGAAGCAGGCGTATATTTAGTACAACCTTCTTTTATAGCTTTAATCGCAGCTTCTTTAATATGTTCAGGTGTATCAAAATCTGGTTCACCTGCACCAAAACCTATAACATCTATCCCTTCATTTTTTAATTTCTTTGCTTTAGCAGTAATAGCTAATGTAGAAGAAGGTTTTATTGTTGTAGCTTTATTGGATAACAAATTATAACACCACCTATTCTTATATTTATCATTATTGTAATATATTTTTCTGATACCTGCAAGTTATTGTTATTTTTTATTCTTAATTCTCCAGTCTAAAAAAATAAATATAAATAATTAGTTCATAAACGAACTATCAGAATCTAAAATTATCACCTTAACAACTTGTGTATTGACTATGTTTATAACGTTATTATAAATACATATTAATATTTATCAAACTATTATTTATAAGTAATGAAGAATATTTATAAGTCAGTTAATCATTTTTGAAAGTTAATGAAAAAATTATTTCACAGCTTATTTTATTTCAACCTCTAGTAATAATATATTAGTTTTAATCACAAAAAAAAAAGACACAATCAAGTGTCCAAAATTAAAATCTAACTGAATTATGTATTATTACTACTGCTTAGATGTAACAATAAGCTTAATTGCCGTTCTTTCTTCTCCATTAATCTCTATGTCTGTAAATGCTGGTGTGCATATTAAATCAACACCAGATGGCGCAACATATCCTCGTGCAATAATCATAGCTTTAATTGCTTGATTTAATGCTCCTGCACCAATTGCTTGAAGTTCTGCTCCACCTTTTTCACGAATAGTGTTTGCTAAAGCACCTGCTACAGAGTTTGGATTTGATTTTGCAGCAACTTTTAAAACTTCCACTTGTAAAACCCCCTTCAAAAATAAATGAATTTACGTACATAGTCATTACTACTAATTTAATTATAATTCATATTAGTAATTTAAGCAATAGTTACTTAAATGGATTTGTTCCAACCGCTCTAATAATATTCGTAAATTAGTTTGCTCAATTTATATATTTACTAAGCATCAATCATCTACAGAATAAAACTTTACTATAAAGCAAAAAAAAGCGTGAAAATCATTCACGCTTATTTTGCATATTCTATTGCTCTTGTTTCTCTTATTACATTAATTTTAATTTGTCCAGGATACTCAAGTTCTGATTCTATTTGCTTAGATAATTCCCTTGAAATCAATATTGTTTCTGCGTCATCAACTTGATCTGGTATCACCATTACACGAATTTCTCTACCCGCTTGAATTGCAAAAGATTTCTCAACACCTTTAAAACTATCTGCTATTTCTTCTAACTTTTGAAGTCGTTTAATATAAGTTTCTAAAGTTTCTCTTCTTGCTCCTGGTCTAGCTGCTGAGATAGTATCTGAAGCTTGTACAATTACAGCTATGATACTTTCTGGTTCTACATCTCCATGATGTGCTTCTAATGCATTAATAATAGTTTTAGATTCCTTGTACCTTCTACATAATTCTGCACCAAGTTGTATATGTGAGCCTTCCATTTCGTGATCTACAGACTTACCTATATCATGTAATAAACCTGCTCTTTTTGCGACCCTAACATCTACACCAATTTCTGCAGCAATAAGCCCAGATAAATGTGCAACCTCTATAGAATGTTTTAATGCATTTTGTCCATAACTAGTTCTAAATCTCATTTTACCTAACAAGCGTACAAGTTCTGGGTGAATTCCATGAACACCTACATCAAATGTAGCTGTTTCTCCTTCTTCACGCATTATTGTTTCAACTTCTTTTTGCGCTTTTTCAACCATTTCTTCTATACGAGCTGGGTGAATACGACCATCTACAATTAGCTTTTCTAAGGCAATCCTAGCCACTTCTCTCCTTATTGGATCAAATCCTGAAAGAATAACGGCTTCAGGTGTATCATCAATAATTAAATCAATACCTGTTAATGTTTCTAGAGTTCTAATATTTCTTCCTTCTCTACCAATAATTCTACCTTTCATTTCATCATTAGGTAAATTCACAACAGAAACAGTCGTTTCAGCTACATGATCCGCTGCACATTTCTGAACAGCAATTGATAGGATATCTTTTGCTTTTTTATTAGCCTCATCTTTAGCACGTGATTCTAATTCTTTGATAAGAATTGCCGTTTCATGTTTCACATCATTTTCAACAGTTTTTAAAAGGTATTCTTTTGCTTGATCGGAGGTGAGCCCAGATATTCTTTCTAACTCTTTTACTTGTGTAGAATGTAATTCATCTACTTTAGACTTAAGGCTGTTAATTTGATCTTCACGATTATTTAACTTGCCTTCTCTTTTTTCTAACAACTCTGTTTTTCTATCTAAAGCTTCTTCTTTTTGAAGAAGTCTTCTTTCAAGTCGTTGTAGTTCACTTCTTCTTTCTTTAACTTCCTTGTCTAAATCATTTTTTACTTTAAGTGTTTCTTCTTTAGTTTCTAATAATATTTCTCTCTTTTTAGATTCTGCACTTTTTAAAGCTTCATCTATAATTTGCCGAGCTTTGTGTTCAGCTGAACCAATTTGTGCCTCAGCAATTTTTTTTCTATAAGAAATACCTAAAGCAAATGAAATTGCCCCAACAAGGAGTACAACTACAACTCCAATTATTACATAAATAATTGTATCCACAGGTTGCACCTCCCTTTATTAAGTTTTCATTGTACTTTTTAATCGAAATATACAACACTTAAATTTTATAACTTTTTAGACATTATGTCAAGTTTGACCTTGACTTTTTTAGATATAATATATTAAATATTGATATTTTCTCATTTAATTTTGTTGAAAACTTTTAATTATTTTCATCACTAGAGTTGGATTAAACCCTTTTCTAACAAAGTATTGGTATAATTTTTGAATATTATTATCATATTCTTCTTTCCTTGTAAAATATTTCTTCTCTATTAAATTAATTAACACTTCTTCTTCATTTATAGTAACTTTTTCAAAGATTTGATCTACTATTTCCCTTTTTATTCCTTTTTGCATAAGTGTATGTGTTATTTGTTTTTTGCTTCTTTTATGTTTTTTATTTTCTATATAATTTTCAGCATATCTATAATCGTTTACAAAATTATATTCAAACAAAAAATCAATAACTTTATTAATTATTTCATCTGCATACTCTTCTTTTTTTAATTTTAGTTTTAGTTCTTCCTCTGTTCTGTCACAATATTTCAATAGACTTAAGGCTTTTGACTTAGCTTTTTTAAAAACAATATTTTCTATTATATTATTAAGCCTTGCAGTAGGAATCGTTTGTCCTTCAATTAAACCTAATTTTTTTACTTCCTTTTTTGTTAACCAAAAATAATATTCATCATTCAAATATACTTTTACTTTGTTTTTTGTTGTGTCAACTAGTTGTGTAACCTTCATATATCCTCCTTCTTTCTTTTAAGCCTTACTTATTAGTCATTATTATTATACACTAATAATCATCATTCGACAACAATCTTCAATATTCTTTCAAAAATTACTTTAATAAATCTAATTATTATTATTTATTATCACAAATTAAATTATATATTTTATAGAAAAGGCTATTTAGAAATATCTACATCGAGGATCTATTCTTTGCTACATTACTACTTACGCTTAATAATCTAATAAAACTATCATATTTATATCTTAAGTCATAAATTTGCTTCAATCTTTTCTAAGTAGTAAAATAGGCCTATCTATAAAGATATGGCCATTTTATTTGTTCTTATAAAGTTCTATTTTGTGATAATTGGCACTTAAAGGCTTAATTAGCTAATAATGTTAAATTGATTAGAGTAAATCCTTTTAATAATTATTTTTTATCAGTTTTTTCTTTATTAGTAACATTCAATTTAGGTAAATTAAAATGCTCCCTAACTAAATCTTCAATTTCATTCATAACTTTAGGATTCTCAATTAAAAATACCTTTGCATTTTCTCTTCCTTGCCCTAGTCTTGTATCATTGTAAGAATACCATGCACCACTTTTATTTACTATATTTATATTTGCTGCTAAGTCAAGAATATCTCCTTCTTTTGAGATCCCTTTTCCAAACATTATGTCAAATTCAGCATCTTTAAAAGGTGGAGCAATTTTATTTTTAACAATCTTAACGCGAGTTCGATTACCTACTGAATCACTACTTTGCTTAAGAGTTTCAATACGTCTAACATCTAGTCTAATTGATGAATAAAACTTTAACGCCCTACCTCCTGTTGTTGTTTCTGGATTACCAAACATTATACCTACTTTTTCACGTAACTGATTAATAAAGATAACGATACATTTTGATTTACTAATAACACCTGCTAATTTTCTTAAGGCTTGAGACATAAGTCTTGCTTGTAACCCAACATGACTATCTCCCATCTCGCCTTCGATTTCTGCTCTAGGTACTAATGCAGCAACTGAATCCACAATAACTATATCAATTGCTCCAGAACGCACCATTGTCTCAGTAATCTCTAACGCTTGTTCTCCATTATCAGGCTGTGATATATATAAATTGTCAACATCTACACCAATTGTACTAGCATACTCAGGATCTAATGCATGTTCTGCATCAACAAAACCAGCAATTCCACCCTTTTTCTGCACTTCTGCCACCATATGTAACGCAACTGTTGTCTTACCACTTGATTCTGGACCATATACTTCAACTATTCTTCCTTTTGGAAGACCACCCGCTCCTAATGCAATATCAAGACTTAAAGACCCTGTTGGTACAGTCTCAATATTCATATTGTTTCTTGATTCACCTAATTTCATTATTGAACCTTTTCCATATTGTTTCTCTATTTGAGAAACAGCAGCATCTAGTGCTTTTCTTTTTTCATCTTTCATAATTAACCCTAAATTAATAGGTACCCCCTTTCACATTCGAACTAATGTTCGGTTTTATTATAATATACTTTTGTGTTATAGTCAAGATTTTTTCATTTTTTTAACTTAAAATTGGGAATGCCTTTAAATAAGCTCTAATCTTAACATATTAAGAGCTGTTATAACACTGTAATTTCTTATTTTTTGTCTACTACCAAAGAAGCGAAATTTTTTTATAATAGTTTTCCCTTTTACATAACAACCAATATAAACTAATCCAACTGGTTTTTCTTCTGTGCCACCAGTAGGACCTGCTATCCCCGTAATAGATAAGGCTGTATCTGAGCCTGTTAATTTTGCAACACCTTCAACCATCTCTTTTGCTGTCAATTCACTTACAGCTCCAACTGTTTCTATCGTTGAATTTTTTACACCTAAGCGTTTGATTTTTGCCTCATTGGAATAAGTTATAATTCCTTCAACAAAGACAGATGATACTCCACTACAGTTAACTATAGCCCCACTAAGAAGCCCTCCTGTACAAGATTCAGCCGTTGATAAAGTTAATTTTTTACTAGATAACAGATTAACAACAACACCCTCCAGTGATTGGTTTACATTATCTGTATAAACAGCTTCCCTTAAACGCTTTTTTATCTCTAATTCAACAGGTCTAATTAACTCTACTGCTTGGTTTTCAGTATTTGCTTTTGCAGTTATTCTCAGATGAACCTCACCATCTTTTGCATAAGGGGCTATAGTAGGATTATCTTGTACTTTTATTAAATCCAATAATTCTTCTTCAACAAGACTTTCTCCAACTCCTACTACTTTTAAAATTTTTGAATAAATAAGCTCAGGACTCAATTTCCTTATATAAGGCTTTACATAATGTTCAAATAAAGGCTTCATTTCTTTCGGTGGCCCTGGGAGTAAAACAACAATTTTATCATTTTCTTCAAGAATTAAACCTGGTGCAGTTCCATTATTATTCTCAAGAACCATCGAATCTTTTGGTATTAATGCTTGTTTTAGGTTATTGTTTGACATTTTAAAACCTCTACTTTTGAAGAAATCCAAAATCTTTTCTTCTGTATCTTTATGCATAATAAGAGGTTTATCTAAAACTTTCGCAACAACTTCTTTAGTAAGATCATCTTGAGTAGGGCCTAAACCACCTGTTAAAACTACTACATCTGATCTATCAAATGCTTGTTTTATTGTTTTTTCTAATCTTTTTTCATTATCTCCAACAACTGTCTGATAATAAACAGCCAACCCTAATTCTGCGCATTGTTCTGATAAGTACTTTGCATTGCTATTAAGAATATTACCAAGTAAAAGTTCTGTGCCAACAGAAATGAATTCAGCAATCATAACTTTTTGCTCCCTTCAGAAAAAACATGATGATTTTTAATAACATAGTCAATTAAAGATATTACAGTTAATATTACAGCTCCATATATTAGTATTTGTTCCACATAATACATAAAATCCTGTTGAAAATTAGGAATAAGTACAATAATCATTGCCATTTGAAAAACAGTTTTTAATTTACCTAAATAATTAGCAGCAATAACTAAGCCTCCCGAAGCAGCGACTAATCTAAAACCACTAATTATAAATTCTCGACTAATAATAATAACCACTATCCAAGCTGGCAAAATTCCCAACTGAACAAAAGCTATTAAAGCTGAAGCTACTAATAACTTATCTGCTAAAGGATCCATAAACTTACCAAAATTTGTAACAAGATTTCTAGATCTAGCCAAATATCCATCTAAATAATCAGTAAAACTCGCAACAATAAATATAATAAGTGCAATAATCTTGTTATATGGTTCTAAAAATTCGGTTAATAAAAAAACAAGAAAAAAAGGTATTAATATTACACGAAAGACAGTTAACTTATTGGCAATATTCATTTAATCATCTCTCCAATCAAATCATATTCACTAGCTTCAACAACTTTAACTTTTATAATTTCACCTGATATTAGTTCTTTATCAACATTTTTAACAAATACAAATCCATCAACATTCGGTGCATCTTTATAACTTCTTCCTACATATACATTTTCTTCTGATAACCAACCTTCTATTAGTACATCTATTTCTTTACCTAACATTTCTCTAGATTTTTCTCTTGAAATTATTTGTTGAGTTAACATAATTTCTTCTTGACGAGTCTTTTTTATTTCTTCATCTATTTGATTTGGCAATTTTGAAGCAGGGGTATCTTCTTCCTTGGAATAAACAAAAACACCCAATCTATCAAATCTAATCTCATTTACAAAATCTACTACTTCTTCGTGCTGTTTTTCTGTTTCCCCAGGAAATCCTGTAATAACTGTTGTTCTTAAAGTTATATTAGGCAAAATCTCTCGTATTTTTTTAATTCTGGATTCTATAGTGGCTTTAGAAGTTTTTCGCCCCATTTTTTTTAGTATTTCATCATTAATATGCTGTATAGGCATATCAAGATAATTACAAATTTTATCATGTCTTTTCATAGTATATAATAACTCATCAGTAATCTCTTCCGGATAACAATATAATAGGCGTATCCATTCTATCCCTTCTATAGAACAAATCTTTTCTAGTAATTTAGGCAATTCATATTTACTATACAAATCTATTCCATATACTGAAGTATCTTGAGCTACAAGGATAAGTTCTTTTATCCCCTTTTTTGCAAGTAATTTTACTTCTTTTATAATTTCTTCAATTGGACGACTTCTATATTTGCCTCTAATTTTAGGTATAATACAATAAGTACATAAGTTATTACATCCCTCAGCTATTTTTAAATAAGCAAAATAACCCCCTGTAGTATTTACTCTATCAGCACTAGAAATTGGATTTTTATTAATATTTTTATACATTGTATATTTTTGACCTTTTAATGCTTGATCAATAGCCGTGATAATCATATCATAACTTGAAGTGCCTAAAACAGCATCTACTTCATTAATTTCTTTAAGAATTTCATCTTGATATCGTTGGGCTAAGCAACCTGTTACAATTAAAACTTTACAATTACCAGTTTTTTTGTTCTCTGCCATCTCTAATATTACATTTACACTTTCTTCTTTTGCATCATTTATAAAACAACAAGTATTTATAACAATTATATCCGCTTCTTCTTCATTATTCGTTATTTCATATTCTTGTTCTCTTATAAGTCCTAACATAATTTCACTATCTACAAGGTTTTTATCACAACCTAGAGACACAAACATTATTTTCATCGCAGACTGAAGTCTCCTTCCTTATCAAAGCTTTTCTGCTGCTTCTACACAATTTTTCATTAACATTGCAATAGTCATTGGCCCAACTCCACCCGGTACTGGGGTTATCGCACTTACAACATCTTTACAATCTTCAAAGTCTACATCTCCACATAATTTTTTATTTTCTAGACGATGTATTCCTACATCTATAACTACTGCCCCTTCTTTGACATAGTCTTTGGTTAAAAATTTTGCTTTTCCAATAGCTACAACTAAGATGTCTGCTCTTTTGGAAACGGCTTTCAAATCTTTAGTTCTAGAATGACATATAGTTACTGTCCCATTTTCTTTTACTAAAAGCATTGCCATCGGTTTACCTACTATATTACTTCTGCCTAATACTACACATTCTTTACCTTCTATAGTAATATTAGATCGTTTAAGTAATTCTACAATGCCTGAAGGCGTACAAGATACAAAACCTGGTTGCCCAAGACTTAGATTACCAACACTTTCAGGATGAAAACCATCTACATCTTTACTTGGTTTAACCATTTGAATTACTTTTTGCTCATTTATATGATTAGGTAAAGGTAATTGGACTAGAATACCATGAACATCTTTTCTCTCATTAAGTTCGTTTATCAGATTCAATAATTCTTCTTCCTTAGTATCTTCAGGCAATTCATAAGATAGTGATTGTATTCCTATATACTCACAAGCTCTTTTTTTATGAGATACATACACCTTAGACGCTTCATCATTTCCTACTAAAACTACAGCTAACGTTGGTTTTATGTTTTTTTGTAGTAATGATTTTGTTTTTACTTTTAACTCTTCTTTAATTTCTTTTGATATTTTTTTTCCATCAATTAATTGCATTTTTATCTCTCCCTTTTTTATGATAACCCTATAATTTTTCTATCTTTATCAATATCAATTCTTTCTGCAGCTGGTTTCTTTGGCAAACCAGGCATAGTCATAACATTTCCTGTAATAACTACAACAAAACCTGCCCCAGCAGAAACATACATCTCTCGTACTGTTATAGTAAAATCAGTTGGACGCCCTAATAATTTAGGATCATCTGAAAGTGAATACTGTGTCTTTGCAATACATATAGGTAAATCAGTTAATCCTAAATCTTCAATTTGCTTAAGTGTTTTTTCAGAGGAATTAGAATAAACAACATCTTTTGCACCATATATTTCTTGTGCTACTGTTTTAATCTTTTCTTTTATTGGAGCATTTGATGGGTATAATAGTTTGAATTCACTTGGCTTATTTTCTAATGTATATACTAGCTTTTCTGCTAGCTCTATACCGCCTTCTCCACCTTTTTCCCAAACTTTAGATATTGCAAATTCACACCCTAAACCTTCACAATATTCTTTTACAAATTCGACTTCTTTATCAGTATCTGTAACAAAATGATTAAGAGTTACTACAATAGGCACATTGTATTTTTGCATATTTTCTATATGTTTTTCTAAATTTATGATGCCTTTTTTTAAAGCATCAAGATTTTCTTCTGATAATTCATTTTTGTTAACACCACCATTATATTTTAAAGCTCTTATAGTGGCAACAACAATAATTGTATCAGGTTGTAAATTAGCTTGCCTACATTTAATATCCAAAAACTTTTCAGCTCCTAAGTCAGCTCCAAACCCTGCTTCTGTTACAACAATATCAGTGAGTTTTAATGCTAATTTGGTTGCTCTAACACTATTACAACCATGAGCAATATTTGCAAATGGTCCACCATGCATTACTGCAGGAGTATGCTCTAATGTTTGTACTAGATTAGGCTTAATTGCATCTTTTAATAATGCTGTTAAAGCTCCTGTTACATCCAATTGTTTTACTGTAACTGGCTTACCTTCATAAGTATAAGCAACTATTATTTTACTTAAACGTTCTTTAAGATCATCAATATCATCTGCCAAGCAAAGAATGGCCATTATTTCTGATGCTACTGATATAATAAAACCATCTTCTCTTGGTACTCCTTGCATCTTGCCACCGAGTCCTACAACTATATTCCTTAACGCCCTATCGTTCATGTCAAGAGCTCTTTTCCATACAATCTGTCTCTGATCAATACCTAATGTGTTTCCTTGTTGTAAATGATTATCAATAACGGCTGATAGCAAATTATGAGCACTACTAACAGCATGAATATCACCAGTAAAATGTAGATTTATATCTTCCATAGGAACAACTTGAGCATTACCGCCGCCTGCTGCTCCCCCTTTAATACCCATACAAGGACCTAAAGAAGGCTCTCTTAAAGCAATTATGGATTTTTTACCTAACATACCAAGGGCTTGACCAAGTCCGACAGTGGTAGTAGTCTTTCCTTCTCCAGCTGGCGTAGGATTAATAGCAGTTACAAGAACTAATTTGCCATTTTTATTATCCTTAACTTCTTCCCAAATATTTTCTGCAAATTTTGCTTTGTACTTTCCATATAATTCTAAATTATCACTTTTCACACCTATATCTTTTGCAATTTCTTCTATAGGCTTCAAAACTGCATCTTGTGCAATTGCAATATCGCTTTTCATGTTTTTACCTCCTAGAGATGATTTATATTGTTTTATAATTTACTATAACTTAAGTTTTATTAATTACATATTATTATTATTGTTGCTAACAAAATTTATTTATATATTATCAGCTCTCTTGATTATCATTCATCAATTCTTCTTGAGAAATTAATACTTTTCTTGGTTTTGAACCTTGATCAGGTCCGACAACCCCTGCTTGATTTAACTGTTCCATTAATCTTGCTGCTCTATTAAATCCTACACGAAATGTTCTTTGCAACATAGATATAGATGCTTTTTGCTTTTCTATAACTAATTTTTTAGCTTCTTCAAAGTATTCATCTCTTTCTTCTTGTATCCTTGTTTGGGATACCGATGGTTGAGATATTTGTTCTATAACATTTTCATTATAATTTAACTCTTCTTGATTATTTTTTACAAATTCAACAATATTACTTACTTCTTTATCTGAAATAAACGCACCCTGTACCCTTAAAGGCTTATTGTATCCAACAGGATAGAATAACATATCCCCTTTGCCTAAAAGTTTTTCTGCCCCATTCATATCAATAATTGTTCTAGAATCAGTTCCTGAAGAAACTGCAAAAGATATTCTTGATGGAATATTAGCTTTAATAAGTCCCGTAATTACATTAACTGACGGCCTTTGAGTTGCTATTACTAAGTGTATTCCTGCCGCCCTTGCCATTTGGGCTAATCTACAGATTGCATCTTCTACGTCACCAGGTGCAACCATCATTAAATCAGATAACTCATCTACAATTAAAACTATTTGTGGAAGCTGTTCAACATCTTCCAATTCTTTAACTTTTTTATTATATCCTTTTAAATCTCTAACATTATATTCAGCAAATTTCTTATATCTATCTGTCATTTCTGCAACTGCCCAACTTAAAGCTGATGAAGCTTTTTTAGGATCTGTTACAACAGGGATTAACAAATGTGGTATCCCATTGTACACACTTAATTCCACCATTTTAGGATCTATCATAATAAGTTTAACTTCTGAAGGTTTCGCTTTATAAATAATACTTGTGATTAAAGTATTAATACATACACTTTTACCTGAACCTGTTGCCCCTGCAATAAGCATATGTGGCATTTTAGAAATATCTGTAACTATAACTTGTCCACCAATATCTTTACCAATTGCGAATGCTATATCAGAAGGGTGCTTTTTAAACTCTTCTGATTCTATAATATCCCTTAGTAAGACAGCCTGATTATCTTTATTTGGCACTTCAATGCCAACTGCCGCTTTCCCAGGTATTGGTGCTTCTATTCTAATATCTGGTGCTGCAAGATTCAACTTAATATCATCCATTAGATTAACTATTTTACTAACTTTGACACCTTGTTCAGGTTGCAATTCATACCTTGTAACCGTAGGACCATAACTAACATTGAGTATATTAACTTTCACACCAAAATTTTCAAGAGTTTGTTGTAATTTGTTAGCATTTTCAATAATCACTTTTTTTGAGTTTACACCTCTATAGTTTTTATTTTTCTTTAAAAGTTCAATAGGTGGAAATTCATATGTATAATCACTTTCTTTTTTAACTTGATTTATTTCTAGTGGTAATTCGTCTTCTTTTTGTTCTTTTGATACTGTTTCATTTTTTCATTTCCTACAAATGTTAATTGCTCCCCTTGTTCACCTGCTGGAATTGTAACTCTATCAAGCATATTGCTATCATCCTTTGAGGCATATGTAAATTCTTTCCCTTTTGTTAAATCTTGATCATCTTGAAAACTTTGTATAGTAAAACTATTATCTTCTTTAGTTGAATTTGGTTTTTGTTGCTTTGTTTTCTTATTATGTTTTTTTGTGTAACTATTAAACTTATTATATAAATAGGCACTTATTTTTTTTACTAATTTTATAAATGATTTTTCAGTTAATAGAACCATTAGAACAACAAAAACTACACCTAAAACAATATATGTACCCCATCTTCCGAAAAGTTCTAATAGAATATCTGCAAAAAAACCTCCTATTAAACCTCCACCTTCTTTCAATTCAGCAGATTTACTAAAGTAAGTAGTTAATCCTTCAAATATTCCTGTTTTATTATTGCCCTGTATAATTTGAGCTACTATAGTTGCTACAAATAAAACAATACTAGAAAAAACTATTTTTCTATTTGCAAATTTATTTTTTTTGTTCGCTAATTTAAATATAGTTATTCCTATCATATAAAAAGGTATTGCAAAAGCTGTTATTCCAACTAATCCAAAAATAATTTTATTTATACTACTGCCAACAACACCTGCTTTATTGGTGTATATGCTTACAAATAGCAACATAGATATGGCAATAACAATTAAGATAATAATTTCATCCTTAAAATTATTTTTTTGTTTTTTTGCTGTGTTATTTGATTTTTTCTTAGTAGTCTTTTGTTTTTTAGTAGCCATAACTAACCCCCAAATGATAACTTATTTACAAAAACAAACTTCCAATTATTGATGAAACACCAACTATATAACAATAATATGCAAACCAATGAAATTTTTTCTTATTCAAAAGCACAATTAAAGTTTTTATACAGATAAAACCTACAACAGCAGAAACTATAGTGCCAGCTAAATAAGGTGTTGATATAACCTCAGAAAACGAACCACTTTGAATATCCTTTATTTCAAGAATAGTTGCTCCTAGAACAGCAGGTATAGATGCAATAAATGAAAATTTTATTGCAAAATTTTTCTCTAATCCATTTAACAATCCCCCTACTATAGTTGCACCTGATCTTGATATCCCAGGAATAATTGCTAGCCCTTGAAAAACTCCAATAGCAAATGCATTTGTATAAGTAGTTTTTTCTTCTTTTTTTCTACCAGTAACTATTTTATCTGTAAAAACCAACATAGTCCCTGTAACCAAAAGAGCAATCCCTGGCACAAGAAGAGTTGTCATAAATGTTTCCATTTTATTTTTAAAAAATAATCCAAATAAAGCTGTTGGTATAGATGCTACCCCTACTAATATAACAAATTTTCTATATTGAGTACTTAATAACGGTCTAAAGTTTTGTTTGTTGCTAGTAAAAATTGATAATATAAGTTTATAAAGATTAATAAAGAAATCTATCACTATACCCATTCCTTCAATAAAAAGCTTTAGAATATCTTTATAATAAACTATAAATATAGCTATAAGTGTTCCAAAATGCAACATAACTTCAAATAATATTCCAGTATAATCTGTTCCAAACAAATTTCTAATAATAGCTAAATGTCCAGAACTGCTAACTGGCAAAAACTCAGTTAACCCCTGTACTATACCCATAATAATAGCTTGTAAAAAAGACATATCTATATAGACTCCTCTCGTCTAATTGTTATAATAAAACTCATACGTAATTAATTGTAACCTTTTTATATTATTTATTCAAGTTTCTTGTTAAATATTCAGCTCTAACGAGCAATTTTTTTCGAGATTAAACTGGCTCTTCCCCTCTAGTGATATGGAATACTATTTAACTCATATGCGGATGCATTTCTCTGAAAACTACAATTAAAAATATACTTCTACTTTTCCATTTCGTGTAAGTGCTCTCAAAGTTTCTATTCCTTCTGAATCTTCCGGAAACCCGACCATATATATTTCATCTTCCTGTTGCGTTTTGTTGTTAAGATATGTCGCTGAATAGAACCTAATATACATTCTTAAATAATAACTTTCTTACATTCTTATTGTATCATTTATAGTTTTTCACCTTAATTTTTTGCTAAAAATTACCCCTAGTTTAGTTACTACAAGTTTATCCTAAACTAGAGGCATTGTCAACACATTAGAACCGTCCCCTTGTGACATAGGGTGGTTATTTTCAAGTCCTTTTCATATGCGTTTAACGTCAATATATCCGTTTCTTTTATTATTTCATTAATAAGTTTCATTACTTTTTTTATCTAAGTCATGTATATTTTCCACATCTCCATTGTATATTCTGATATTAGTAAATTTTTTAAATTCGACCACAAAATCTTCATCATGTTCTATGTTAGGTATTTTGCTAATGCAAAAACCTATGTGCAAAGGGGGTTTGCAACTCCTATTATATAGTGAAAAAACTAACTGTTATCTGCTTAAAATTTCTACTTATAATGCTCGTGATAACCTACTACCTTTAATGTCTTCTATTGTACTTCACTATAATTAATTTCAAATCCACCTTTTGCTTCTTCACCTTTAACAACTATTTTATATATACCCTTTTCTTTAATTTTTACTATAATTTCATCTTCAGTATCTTTATTAAATTCTTGACTCCAAAGAGCCTTATCATCATTATCTATTATTTCTAATGTTAGGTTTCCTTTTTTAATATTTAAATCATAATCTAACTTTATATTAATGTCTTCTTTCATATGAAAATATGCTCTTTTTATTCCATCAAAATAGAAATAATCATATTCCATTTTATCAGATGTTGTATTTCCTTTTTGCATAATTGCTATTTCACTAGAACATCCTGTTACTAAAATTGTTAAAATTATAAATAAACATACAAATAATTTTTTCATAACAACACACACCTCCCACTTTAGTTGTTAATTAAATTCTCACAATAAGGACAAACTTTCCATTCCTCACTTATCTCTTTTTTACAATTACTGCATTTTAGCCTTAAATCATGTTCACAATATGGACATATATTAAAGTCTTTTTTAATTTCATTATTACATCGAATACATTTTTCCTTTTTATTATTGCTTCTAATTAATAAATAGATAATTAATCCTATAAAATTTGGAGTTAAACAAACTACCAATATCCATAACCATTTGTTCATATTATATTTTGGTGCATCTACAAATACAAACACTCCCAGTCCTATTATAATTAAAAGAAAAAATCCCATTGCGATTAGAAATACATATGTTCCAAGATATGTCATTTAATTCGCCTCCTTAGCAAAATAATTTATAAAATCTTTCTTATAATAAAGAATTATCGTAAGAAACATAGTAAAAGAAGATAAATAAATAGCAATAAATGAAATCAAACTAATATTAATTCCGATAAAATCAATTCTTACTTCAATCTTACTTAAAAAATAAAATTCAATTATAAATAATAAATTGCTTACTATTGATAGTAATACAAACAATTTTTTTTCTTTATTAATCTTTTTATTTCTGGAATTTTTTATTTTTTGCTTAGTTAATTGAACTAAATTATCTGATGGTTTTATTGAATCATTATTAATAACCTCAGAAAATTTGTTATCTAGATTATTATTCATAATGCTCCTCCTTTAAATTGGATTTTAATTTTTGTTTTCCTATATTTATTCTAGATTTAACTGTACCAATCGGTATTTCTAATGTTGCGGCTATTTCTTTATAGCTGATTTCTTTGAAGTAATAAAGTATCAAAGGTATTCTATATTTATCATCTAATAAATTTAAAACTTTTCTGATATAATCTCTTTCCTCAATTTTCAACAAATGCTTTTCTGGCAAATTTTCTTCTTTAGTAAGTTTACTAAACTCCTCATCTTTTTGGTTATTTGAAAAATAATCATTAACTATTTTTATCCATCTTTTACGTTTATTATATTTATCCTTATATGTATTGATACAAATAGTAATTATCCAAGTTTTAAATGACTTTTTACTATCATACTTACTTAAGTTTTCCATTATTTTTAACCAAGTATCTTGAAACAAGTCGTCAGCATCAGTAGTATTCTTAGTAAGATTATTGCAAAGCTTATACAGGAGGTTTTTATATCTATCAACTAATAAATTAAAGTAATATGCATTTCCTCTAATACAATTTTCGATTATAAATTCATCTTCAATCAAAACAAAACCTCCTTTCATTTACTGTATACGAATGAACTTCTAAATTGTTCAAACTAATTATATATTTTTTAGAAACTAGAAGCTCAACTACTTCTTAAAATAAAACTTCTATATATTATTAATCAGGTTTAATTATTCTACTTAGGTAAATATACTCGGCTATATTAAAAAACCAGATGTTTTTACTTAACACCTTAACACCTATTTTATAAAATGTATATCTCTTTTGTTATAATCTTAATTTAATCTTTGTTAGATTATAACATTATATAAAACATAATAATTATCAAAATAAAAACTACGTATCTCTTATTAATATTAATTTTTAATCTCCGCCTTTTTCCAATGTTTTTGTTAATTTTTCTTGTGTTTCTCTAATGATTTTTTCATAACTTCCTGTATAATTGATATCAAGAGAGATTCCTCCTTTATGATGTTTTTCTTAACAATTAATATCATACCATAAGGAGAATCTCTTTTTATTTTTTTCCTACAATTATTTTACACTAAAAGTCCTTCATGAACATGCACTCAATAATGTGATGTATATATATTCAGAGGCGTTATCCGGCTGAAAGTTGCGTACTTCTTTCCTTCAAGACCCTGTAAAAGTGCGACCTTGCTTTTGGGATCACTTTTATTAGTTTAGCAGCTTAAGGACTTAAGTACCACTTAAAATAGGTGGGCGCATCGTGATACGCCCCTACTAAAAATGTTCGCTGTTTTTGCGAGGTTATTTGTAATGCGCTTATTTAATTTTATATTTTTTTCTTAAATCTCTTGATAACAGTTAGTTGAACATGCAACTATGTCAATAGATTAATATTGATTAAATTGATTTTGACTAATATTATTTACACCCAGCACCTACATCATTATGCATCTTTGTATGTCGTTACGATAGTTTCCTCATCTCTAGATACTATACCAGGTTTAGTATCTGGATTTTCTTTTGCGTATATAGGGACTAATAATGTACTAACTGTGAAGGTTTTACTCTTATGCATCTGTATTTCTATGTCGATTTATGATATAATTTTATTATTATGAATACGAAAAATACATTCAATACAACTGAAAATATATTAAAAAAGCTGAAAAAGAAGCAGGAGTATTGATTTTTAGAAAGGAGAGATTGGATGCCTTGGACTCAAAAAGATTATCCGGATTCTATGAAAAACCTTGAGGAACCTGTAAGAAATAAGGCAATTGAAATATCAAACAGTTTAATTGAAAATGGTTATGATGATGATCGTGCAATACCTATAGCTATTTCTCAAGCTAAAGAATGGTATGAAAATCGAGGTGGAGATATCAGCTCAGATATCACACACCATCTTATACCTGATGGAGACGGATGGGTTCTAAAACCATTAGATGGTAATGACCGTTGTGTTTTTGATACTAAAGAAGAAGCAATAGATAAGATTAAAGATATGTCAAAAAATAGTGCTATCAAGGTTATGATACACGATTCTAAAGGTAAGTTTCAAAAAGTGTATTAAAACCTTTAGTTGAAAAAGTTATAAAATTGCAGGTATTTAAGCCTGCAATTTTATTCGGCATTGATTAGGAACTAAAGGTATAAATATCTCTTTAAATTTTGAAGATTTTTTTTGCATTATTATAAAATACATCTTCATAATACTTTTCAGGTATTAATTGCTTAACAAATTCAATATATGGGTTCATAGGTACTAGGGGCCAGTCGGAACCGAACATTATCCTTTTATAATTATCTTCAAATATTAAAGCCCTTCTAATATTATCTACATAAATCCTATTGTTACTTAATTCCTTTACTTTCTTTTCATCTCCAACAAAAAATCCTGATAAATCAGTATAAACATTAGTACAATTTGAAATTACTACTGCAGTATCCATAACCCATGGGTTACCAAAATGGGCTATGACAAAATTAACTTTTTTAAACTTTAGGGCAAGTCTATTGACATGGAGTGGGTGTGAAAATTCCGCGTTGGCGCTATTAGCAAACATGTCACCTGTATGTATTACTATTGGTACACCATACTCCTCAGCAATTTCATAAATAGGTGTATATATTTCATCTGAGATAGGTATAGAATAATATCCTGGATAAATTTTAAAACCAACTGCATTAGGATTTCCGAGTTCTTTTTCTATATTAGATAGACTATTCTTTATACCTTCTTTCTTTAAATCATAAGGGTTTATACCTAAACAATATTTTACTTTCTTGGGTAAATCTTTTTCTAAATCTGCTAACATGGGATTTGGGGAATTTGGATCTGGGAATGAATTGTCTTTAGATTCTGTAACTCCCATCACAATACCTTCGACTATGTTATTCTTTTTAAATACTTGATATAAACCGTTACTACTATAATCAACCTTTGATATATTTTTGGCTGTATGCTTGAACTTTTCAATATCCGAAAAATGAAGATGTGCATCTATTATTTTCATTTTTTTAACTCCTTTATTAATCAAAATTTTTCTCTATTATTTTATTACACAAATATTTTGATTTTAATCATCTAAAGCTAAGAAAACTTCAAATATAAATATCAAGATAAAAATGTAACTTTTTGATTATATAAGAATGTAGGTTTTTACTCACTATATGATTTTCCACTAATAGAAATAACATGAGCATGATGAAGGATTCTATCTAGAATTGCACTAGCTATTGTTGCATCGTAGAACACTTCATCCCAAAAATTAAAGTTTATAATTCCTAGTATTATAATACAATAACCATTTAATTCAGTTGCCAAAGAGAGCAATTGCTTTTCCATGTGAAACTTTAATCTTCTTCCCTCAATAACTGTATGATTGATTTTCCAACCATAAACCATACATAAAACCTAAGGATAACATATCCCTAAGGTAAATACGATGACCAAGATTCCTAGAATAGTCCAGCCAATTAACTGAAACAATCCCCCATCAAAATATGATTTCTGCCCAACATTTAGATTGAAATTATCATCTGTCATTAAAATACCTCCTTTTATTATATGGGTATATTTTACCATATTAATGTTGAAAAACAAAGAAAAAAAGACCTTCGGATTCCATACGGATGGCTTCTGAAAATAGCATATATATACCCCTACTTCATTCTTTTAGTGAAGTAGAGGTATTAGTTTTAGAAGACGTTCAAAGCGTCCTAAGTCTTCCTAGTAATTGTGGTATTGGTTTCGTTAGACACTGGGTGGAGTTCCTTGCTACTATTAGTATTTTGTATGCCAAGAATATATTGCTATTTAACTTCAAAATATTCTTTTATAGTTTTAGTATCCAAATGTGCTTATCATAGTATTCAATATTCAAATCCTTTTGTACTTCATTACTAACGCTAAAAACACCATCTTCTGTCTGAAAGAATATCCATGCAACAACTCCCCCAATTGATGTGTCTTTATCTCCAAGAATAACAATAATATCTTCTAGGCCATCTCTATCAATATCGTCAATTGAAGTCTCAGTTACATCAAGACCAATATTCTTTTTGACATTATATTATCCTCTTTCATATAATTTTTATTTAAATATAGTCTGAACAATTTCATAAAATATCTCAGTCCATCCATTAGGTGTTCCAGTATAATTAGGCCCATCATTTATAACTTGAGAAACTTTATAAAAACTTGCTCTACTTTCAATTCTATTATTTTGGTTATTACCTGGTGCAGTCCAATGCCAGCCTCCTGCAGCTCCCCCACCTTTTGATGTTATTGGATTATTGACGTAATTATCTACCTCAACTCTTTTAACATCTGCTCTCTAAATGCATTATAATTTGCTTAACCAGTATTGAGTGTATCCTCCTCCTCTATAATCTACACCATCTTTTACATATAATTTCCAACACAACCTTAACCGTTGCTAAAAACATAGATATTTCCTCAGAAGTATTGATATCATCCCTAAGTCTTTTCATAAGTTTTTTGGCCTTAATTATTATCTAAAGATGCTATCATCCCTTTAATAATTTTATATATAGAATCATTATTATATGGTTTTAATACTTCATTATGAACATAATATGTATCATCGTTTTCTATGACAAATTCTTTTGTCAAGCTCGAGGAAATCATAGTATCACCATTTCCTATTGGTGCAGAATAGTTATACTCTGTAACTCTTACCATCCATATATTATGATATAGATATACATCATATTCTACTTTGCCAATTGTACCAAAATATACAGTATTTAATTTAATAAGTGTACCTTCATTATAAAAACCTCTTATAACGCCTCCTTCACTAGTCTCATCAACTACATCAACTTCTTTAATTGTTAAATTACTTACATCCATATGGTTACTATCAACTATTTCTAAATCATCTATACTTTCTAATGGTCTTCTTTCATTAACCTTCTCTTGATTCCCACATCCAACAAGGAATATAACCAAAAATACTAATATAACTTTTCTCATCTTATTCTCCTATTCTAAAATAATATACCCGTCTTCCATATTCCCATCACTAACCTTATCATAACTCGAACAACTACAAAATAAACTTAAACATATAACAAGAATCAAATTTTTTTCATATAATCCTCCTAATTACTTATATTCATCTGGTGTTTCACTTTTTTTATAAAGACTTTTTCACTGGTCTCAACCGTTATGCCTTTTTTCTAAATCAAGTTCAACACCATCCAAATCAAATAAATAGTACAATGTTTCTTTGTAAAAGTCTTGACAATATATTAAGCCATCAAGAAGGTTTATTTCCCCTATAGTATGTTCTGATAACTCAATAGTTGTATCTTCACCTTTTCTAACTTTACATAAACTAAAATTATTTAGCATATCTGTGAAGTAGATATATTCCTCATCAACATTAAATGTTCCTATTTGTTTATCAAGGGCAAGTTCTATCTTGCCATTCCCTTTATTAATTCTATAAAGATTATTATTGTTGTTTGGTTGGATAAAATAAATATAATCTTCATTAACTATAAATTTGCCATTAGTATATTCATTATGAAATATTTCATCCGAAACTTTCTCTTCTGCTTCACCATTTGTAGAAATCCTATAAAGTTTAAAACTATCCATTGGGTTTTTATAATATATCCAATTGTCGTACAAATAAAAATCATTAATAAATTTAGTTTCCCTTTTTTCTACTAGAGCAGATACAATAGTTATTTCTTTATTCTTATCTAAGCTCAACCTTTTTATAGAATATTCTACACTTTTCTCTAAATTCTTACGGGTCCAGTAGTATATATAATCATTGCATACTATTACATTATATGATATCTCATCATTAAGCTTTTTACTAGCTCCACCGTTTACATTTACTTTATAAATCTCTCCATCTCCAGGGTATCCATTACTATAATATACCCATCCATCATATAAATTTATTGAATAAGCTAAATCATTTGATATAAGTTCTAATTCACTTGTAGGCACTTTCATTTTATAAATACCATTTCTAAGGGCCCCTATAAAGTAATCTTTATTAACTGTTGCAAGCCCTTTATTAATAATATTACTCATTAAATTACCTTGTTGTAAATTCTTATTCATATTAAAATTTTTATCTTCTGTTTCAAAATGTTCATCTTTCTCAACTTGATCTACGGCATCATTAGTATTAGAATTTCCATTATTTTTTTTTACCATATTATTTTCAGTGCAAGAGCATATTGTCATAGCTACAACAATTAATACTAATATAATGATTTTATTCTTTGTTGCTATCATTTTTTTCCTCCTTTAAATGATAGATTTCATAAAACTATCTTGCTAATTTATATGGTTGTCAAGTATATCTTTAATTTTGGACCAGTAATTTGGGTCTCCACCACCATTATACGCAGTTACCCCTAAGCTTTCACTACCTCTTAAAGCTTGTTTATACCCCAACCATCCAACACCAGCAGAAATACTCATATTTATTGTTGCATATGAATTATCATAACTTCCACCTATATATAACTTTTTATATAGTCCATAACCACCTCTTGGCAAACCATAAGCTGCACCTTCATTAGGGTCGAAATAACCTTCTGCAGCTAATCGTTGTATGGCTGAGTTTCTATTATCTAATACCTGCATAACGTCTATACTACCATTAGCACTATCTGAACCATGATAATAACCAATTTTTGATTCTGTATACATCATAACTTTTACTGTATTAGCACTAATTGCAGTAAACCCCCTTTTATCTTTCAATGTCTCGTTCCAGTAATTAGTCCATGCAAGTATTTCCATATCATATCTATTGTAATCTTGTGATCCATTACTCAAACTTTTCAGTGAACCTATTTCCGTTATCTTACCATAGGTGGATGCATATTTAAGAGAAGCATTTAATTGCTCTTGGTTAACATCAACACCATTGATATAGTCTGTCATAGTACTATATGCCTGGTCTAATGATGTAACTTTACCCGACCCCTCATTAACCTCATTTTCCCTTTCCTTAATCCTTCTATACATT
>JBKGYG010000010.1:0-35112 GCA_046546235.1 Eubacteriales bacterium
TATATATTCCTCTACTATGTATTTATAATAATTTGACTTTGTCTACAGTCTGTAATAAGCCTTTTTATAGGGCTTATTATTTTAATCGTTTTTATATAGTTGACTAAGAGTTGCTTCTATTATAGAATTAATTAGACTAAGTAGTTTGGAAGGAGTAATAAAATGAGTTTGAAATATAAATTTAAAGATTTTGAAAAAACAATATTATATTCTTTTGGAGATAAGAGTTTGTTAAAGCATTCTTTGACACATAGTTCGTATGCTAATGAGAAAAAGAAATCTAAATTGTGTAATAATGAAAGACTTGAATTTTTAGGAGATGCGGTGTTAGAGTTAATAACTAGTCATTATATATACACTAAATATTCTAATCTTCCAGAAGGTGAACTTACCAAACTACGAGCAAGTATTGTTTGTGAACCAACATTATCAAAATGTGCAAAAGATATTAATCTTGGTGATTATATATTGTTAGGCAAAGGAGAAGAAATAACAGGAGGAAGGGAAAGAAGCTCTGTATTGTCAGATGCTTTAGAATCAGTTATAGGTGCTATTTATTTAGATGGTGGGATAAAAAATGCGGATAATTTTGTTAAGCGATTTATTTTAAAAGATATTGAGAATAAACAACTTTTTTATGATAGTAAAACAAGCCTTCAAGAGGTGATACAGCAAAGAAGTAAAACACCATTGGAATATGTTCTGATAGAAGAAACAGGTCCAGATCATAACAAAGTTTTTATAGTAGAGGTTCGATTTGAAGGGAAAGTATTAGGTAGTGGGAAAGGTAAAAGCAAAAAAAATGCAGAGCAAGAAGCTGCTTATAACGCTTTAAAAAAGTTAAAAAACATAGAATAATTTCTAATATATTTTACTTGTAACATACCTTGACAAACATATTGGGTATAGTTCATAAAAAGCAGGTGTATTTATGTATTTAAAAAATATTGAATTAATAGGCTTTAAATCTTTTGCTCATAAAATACAATTTAAATTTGATAAAGGGATTACTGGAATAGTGGGACCAAATGGCAGTGGCAAAAGTAATATTGCTGATGCTGTTAGATGGGTTTTAGGTGAGCAGAGTGCTAAGCAATTAAGAGGAACAAAAATGGAAGATGTAATTTTTGCTGGTACGGAGAATCGTAGACCGTTAGGATATTGTCAAGTTTCTATTACTATAGATAATACTGATAGAAGAATACCTATTGATTTTTCTGAAATAACTGTTTCTAGGCGAGTTTATCGTTCTGGTGAAAGTGAATATTCTTTAAATGGTAGTAATTGCAGATTAAAAGATATAAATGAGCTTTTTTTTGATACTGGTATTGGTAAAGAAGGTTATTCAATTATTGGACAAGGTCAGATTGATAAGATATTAAGTAGCAAACCAGAGGACAGAAGAGATTTATTTGATGAAGCTGTAGGGATAGTTAAATTTAAAAAAAGAAAAGAAATAGCAGAAAAAAAACTATTAAAAGAAAAAGAAAATTTATATCGTGTTAATGATATACTTTTAGAAATAGAAAAACAAATAGAACCACTCAAGAATCAAGCTGAAATAGCTAAAGAGTACTTGAATCTTAAAGAAAAGTTAAAAGAGCTAGATGTTAATGTTTTTTTATTAGAGATTAAACGTATAAAAGAAGAAAAAACAAAATTAGAAGAACGAGAAAATATAGTTAATAATAATTTTAAATTAACAGAAGAAGATTTAACTACAACAAAAGAAGAGCATAATGATGCTGAGTTAGAATTAAAGCAAATAAATGAAAAAATTGATAAGATTAAAGACTCGATTAGTGAAATACAATTATTGAAAGAAAAAATTGAGAACAACATTAATATTACTAATGAACAAATAACTTCAATAAAAAATTCCAATTCACATATAATAAGTCGTATAAATTCAATTAAAGAGAAACTAGAAGATAATAAAGATGATCAAGAGCAGTTAAAAAGCAAAAAAGACTACATAGATAAAGATATTAGTGAACAAAATAATGAGTTGACATTAATAGAAATTGAATTAGAAAAAAGTTCTAGTAAAATTGAACATCAATTAGTGGTTGTTGAAAAATTAAAAGGGAATATAATTGAAGGATTAAATAATATATCTTCCATTAACAATAAAATTCACCGTTATGAAGCTATGAAAGAACACAATGATATTAGAAAATCAGAGCTTTATAAAAAATACATTAAATTAAAACAAGATAAAGAAGAAAAAATCAAATCTAAAGATGAAT
Source organism: Eubacteriales bacterium (assembly GCA_046546235.1). Taxonomy (GTDB): domain Bacteria; phylum Bacillota; class Clostridia; order Lachnospirales; family DSM-24629; genus JBKGYG01. Next base: position 2,250 of record JBKGYG010000010.1, read on the forward strand.
TTTTAGTACAATATAGAAAGTTAGTAGATGAAATTAACCAAGTTTCTAGAGAAAAAGATAAACTAGAAAAAGAATTATCAGATATTCAAAAAAATAAAAAGGATAATTTATACCATTTTCAACAAAAACAACAAGAACATCATCAGTTAAAATCAAGATATGATGCATTAAAAAGTATAACGGAACAATATGAAGGATATAATTTCAGTATTCGTAAAATTATGGAGCTAAAACAAACTAGTCCAAGATATAATCAAGGGGTAGTGGGTGTAGTTGCCGATATTATAAAAGTGGAAAGAAAATTTGAGAGAGCTATTGAAATAGCTCTAGGTGCCACTATACAGAATATTATTACTAAAGATGAAGTAATAGCTAAAGAAATTGTAGGATATTTAAAAACAAACAAATATGGAAGAGCAACCTTTTTACCTTTAACTAGTGTTAAAAGTAAAGGTACAAATGCTCATCACAGAGCTATCAAAGAATTAGGAGTTATAAATATAGCAAGTTCATTAATTGAGTGTGAAAATCAATATAAATCTTTGATAGAATTTTTATTAGGTCGTGTTATAGTAGTAGACAATATTAACAATGCTATTTCTATTGCAAAGAAATATAATCAAACATTGCGCCTTGTTACACTTAATGGTGAAATAATAAATCCAGGTGGTTCTATAACTGGAGGAAGTTATAAAGATGAGAGACATTTATTAGGTAGAAAAAGAGAAATAGAAGATCTAGAGCATAAATTAAAAAGCTTAAGGGAAGAAATTAATGATTATAGCAAGAGGAAAGAAAAATACGAAAGACTAGAAAATAATTACTTAGATGAGTATGAAGATATTAAAAAGAATATACACGAATGTGTTATTCAGCAAAATACTTCTCAAATGAAAATAGAACAAATGGAGCAAAAACTTAAAGATTTAAAAGAAACTGAAGAAGATATAAATCAAGAAATAGAAGAATTAGACAAACAGAATGCAGAAGTAGTTAACAATATAGAACAACTACAAAAAGAATTAGAACAAATTAAAATTAAAAACAAAGAATTTGAAGATGAAATTGAAGAGTTAAATAGTGGAATGAGTGATGATAAAAAGGAATATAATCAAAAAAAAGAAGAAGTTACAAATTACAAGATTAAAAAATCATCATTAGAACAAGAAGCTTCCTTTATTGAAGAAAGTTTAAATAGACTAACAAAGGAAAAAAACAACTTAATTGAAGAGATGACAACATTAACTAAATCTTTAGAAGACAACAAACAAGAAATCGACAAAAAGCATGAGCATATCAATGCAATAAAAGAACAAATATATAAGCACAAAGAAGATGCAAATAATAAAGAACAAGAATTAAAGACTTTTATGAATCTAAGAGAAGAAAAAAATAATGCTTTAAAAGAGTATTTTGAAGAAAGAGAAGCAATTACAGAACGAATAAATTTGCTAGATAAGGAACTTTTTAGATTAAATAGTAGAAAAGAAAAGTTTGATGAACAAAATGATCAGTTGCTAAAATATATGTGGGATGAATATAATATTACTTATATTCAAGCATTGGAATATAAAAAAGAAGTAAGTGCGAGTTTGTCATCTATGAAAAAAGATATTGGAATTGTGAGAAATAATATCCGTTCACTAGGAGATGTTAATGTAAACTCAATTGAAGATTATAAAAATACAGTAAATAGATATGAATTTCTTCAAACACAAAGAGAAGATTTGCTAAAAGCAGAAGAAAAACTAATGGATATAATAGCTGAATTAGATGAAGCTATGAGGAATCAATTTAATAAAGGATTTAAAGAAATAAATAAAGAGTTTAATATTGTTTTTAAAGAACTATTTGGTGGAGGAAAAGGTATATTAGAGTTGACTAATGATGAAGATATATTAGAATCTGGCATTAAAATAGTTGCTCAACCACCTGGGAAAAAATTACAGAACATGATGCTTTTATCTGGTGGAGAGAGGGCATTTACAGCAATAGCTTTATTGTTTGCTATACAGAGTCTAAAACCTTCTCCGTTTTGTGTATTAGATGAGATAGAAGCTGCTTTAGATGATGCTAATGTTAATAGATTTGCAAAATACTTACATAAACTATCAAAAGAAACACAGTTTATTATTATTACCCATAGAAAAGGAACTATGGAATATTCAGATGCTTTATATGGTATAACTATGCAAGAAAAGGGAGTATCTACACTAGTATCTGTTAAACTAATAGAAAATGAAATTGGTAAATAGAAGTGAAAGGAGTACAAAAGATGAGTAAAGATAAAAAAGGTTTTTTTGGTAGATTGGTTTCTGGTCTTTCAAAAACAAGAAATAATATTGTTAATAGTGTTGACAATATTATTAATTCATTTAATAAAATTGATGAAGAATTCTATGAAGAATTAGAAGAGACGCTTATAATGGCTGATTTAGGTGTTAATACAACTTTAAGAATTATTGAAGATCTAAGGGATAAAGTAAAAGAAAATAAAGTTAAAGACCCTAAAGAGATTAAAGTATTATTAATGGAGGAAATAAAAGGCTTACTTGAATTAGATGAGGAATTGTATGGATTTGAGAAAGAGAAATCAATATTATTAGTTATTGGCGTTAATGGTGTTGGAAAAACTACAACAATCGGTAAACTAGCTCATCAATTTAAGCAAGGGCAAAAGAAGGTAATTTTAGCAGCGGCAGATACTTTTAGGGCAGCAGCAATTGATCAATTAAAAGAATGGGCAAATAGAGCAAATGTTGAATTAATTTCACAACAAGTAAATTCTGACCCTGGGGCAGTAGTATTTGATGCTATTTCAGCAGCAAAATCAAGAAAAGCAGATATCTTAATTTGTGATACTGCTGGACGATTGCATAATAAAAAGAACTTAATGGAAGAACTTAAAAAGATAAATAAAATTATTCAAAGAGAATATCCAGATATTCACAAAGAAACTATTTTAGTATTAGATAGCACAACAGGACAAAATGCATTGCAACAAGCAAAGCAATTTAAAGAAATAGCCGATATATCAGGTATTGTATTAACAAAGCTAGATGGTACAGCAAAAGGAGGTATTGCTATAGCCATTCAATCGGAACTACAAATTCCTGTTAAATATATTGGTGTAGGAGAAGGAATAGATGATTTGCAAAAATTTAATGCAACAGATTTTGTAGATGCGCTTTTTGAAGTTGAAAATGAGTAGTATAAATTAAAAAAACACTTGACAAAGCTATTTTGTTACTATAAAATACGACTGTAAAGTATTTTTGCTTTACAGGTAGGTGTTAAATATGGAAAAAATAGTTAAACAAACTCTTTTATTTGATTTTTATGGAGAATTATTAACGGAACATCAGAAGAAAATATATGAATTTTATTATTTGCATGATTTATCTTTAGGAGAAATTTCAGAGCAAGAAGGTATCAGTAGACAAGGTGTTTATGATGCTATTAAAAGATGTGATAAATTACTTGAACATTATGAGAGTAAGTTGAGACTTCTAGATAAATTTTCTAAGAACAAAAAACGAATTGTTAGAATACAGGAGATAACAGATACAATACTTAAAAACAATAATGAATATACTAAAGAAGAAATAATTAAAAGGCTTAAAGAGATTAACTTAATATCAAATAATGTTATAGATGATTTGCTATAATAATGTAATGCATTCATAGTGAAATTCCCATTATTGGGATTTAGGAGGTTTTAAGGGATGGCTTTTGAAAGTTTATCCGATAAATTACAGAATATATTCAAAGGATTAAAAAGAAAAGGTAAATTAACTGAACAAGATGTAAAAACAGCATTAAGAGAAGTGAAACTAGCTTTACTTGAAGCAGATGTTAACTTTAAAGTTGTAAAAACATTTATTAAAAATGTCAGAGAACGCGCAACAGGACAAGAAGTCCTAGAATCTCTTACACCTGGACAACAGGTTATTAAAATAGTAAATGAAGAATTAATTAGTTTGATGGGTGATACTGATAATGAATTAAAATTTAATTCAGATGGTATTACTGTATTTATGATGGTTGGTCTTCAAGGTGCAGGTAAGACAACAACATCTGCTAAAATAGGCGGGAATTTGAAGAAAAAAGGCAAAAAACCTTTATTAGTTGCTTGTGATATATATAGACCAGCTGCTATAAAACAGTTACAAGTTGTAGGTGAACAACTAGACATTCCTGTATTTTCTATGGGAAGCAATCATAAACCAGTTAATATTGCCAAGGCATCATTAGAATATGCGGATAAGAATAATAATGATGTAGTTATTATAGATACAGCAGGTCGACTTCATATAGATGAAACAATGATGAATGAATTGATTGAGATAAAAGAAACAGTTGTTCCAAAAGAAGTTTTACTTGTTGTTGATGCAATGACAGGGCAAGATGCTGTTACAGTAGCAGAGAACTTTAACGAAAAAATTGGAATAGATGGAGTTGTGCTTACTAAGCTTGATGGAGATACTAGGGGTGGTGCTGCACTTTCTGTTAGAGCAGTAACTGAAAGACCTATTAAATTTGTAGGTATGGGTGAAAAACTAACTGATTTAGAACCATTTCATCCAGACCGAATGGCTTCACGTATCTTAGGTATGGGGGATGTATTAACACTCATTGAAAAAGCACAAGAAAATATTGATGAAGAAAAAGCACTAGAAATGGAACGTAAATTTAGGAAAGCTGAATTTACTTTTGAAGATTTTTTAGAGCAAATGCAACAAGTTAAAAAAATGGGCAATCTAAGTTCAATAGTTAATATGATTCCTGGTTTGAATCAACAATTAAAAGATGTTGAACTTGATGATAATGAAATTACAAAAGTTGAATCAATTATATATTCAATGACAAAAGAAGAGCGAAGCAACCCTTCGATTCTTAATCCATCTAGAAAAAAAAGAATTGCTCTTGGTTCAGGTAGTTCTATACATGATGTTAATAGATTAATAAAACAATTTGAACAATCAAAAAAGATGATGAAGCAAATGTCAGGAATGATGAAAGGCAAAGGTAAAAAAGGAATGTTTAAATTTCCTTTTCTATAAATAATAATTATTTAACAGGAAATGAAAATTTGTCCTGAAGAAAAACTAATGATAAAATAGCACTAGAATTTAAGGAGGTGAATATACAATGGCAGTAAAGATTAGATTAAGAAGAATGGGTGCAAAAAAAGCTCCTTTTTATAGAATAGTTGTTGCTGATTCTAGATCACCAAGAGATGGCAGATTTATAGAGGAAATAGGCTTTTATGATCCTACAAAAGAACCTACAGTTTTAAAGGTAAATGAAGAAGTTGCTAAAAAATGGCTTAGCAATGGTGCCCAACCGTCAGAAACTGTTAAAAAGTTATTAAAAGTATCAGGTGTTATAGAGTAGCAGTTGGAGGTGTTCATATTGAAAGAACTTGTTGAAGTTATTGCAAAAGCGCTTGTAGATCAGCCAGAAGAAGTGACTGTTAATGAAGTAGAAGGAGAACGTTCTATTATCCTTGAATTAAAAGTAGCTCCTGAAGATATGGGCAAAGTAATTGGTAAGCAAGGTCGTATTGCCAAGGCCATACGAACTGTAGTAAAAGCAGCGGCAACAAAAGAAGATAAAAGAGTTGTAGTTGAAATATTACAGTAAAAGGTTAGGTTTTTCCTAACCTTTTAACTATAATAAGAATTTATTTAGAAAATCGATTAGGTGATATTAAAATGGAAGATTATTTTCAAGTTGGTATTTTGATAAATACTCATGGAATTAAAGGAGAAGCAAAAATTTTGCCTACTACAGACGACCCTAAAAGGTTTGAATTATTGGATAAGGTATTTGTAGTTAAAGACTCTTTCAAAAAAGAATTAGTTATTTCTAATGTAAGGTACGATAAAAAATTTGTGCTTTTAAAATTTGAAGGGTATAATTCAATTAATGATATTGAACATTTAAAACAAGCTAGTCTACAAATTAGAAGATCAGAGGCTCTTTCGTTAGAAGAAGATGAATATTATATTAGAGATTTAATAGGCCTTAAAGTTTATACTGATGAAAATAAAGATCTAGGTGTAATAAAAGATGTTATTATTACTGGTAGTAATGATGTTTATGTGGTAGAAAATGATGATAATAAACAAATATTATTACCTGCTATAAAAGAATGTGTTTTGAATGTTAATATTGATAAAGGATATATTAATGTACATCTTATGAAAGGTTTGATTGATTAGTGATATATCATATACTAACATTGTTTCCAGAAATGATTAATCAGACATTAGGAACAAGCATCATTGGACGTGCTTTAAAAAATAATATTATAAAACTAAACACAATAAATATAAGAGATTTTGCTAATAATAAACATTATAAAGTTGATGATTATCCTTATGGTGGTGGGGCTGGTATGGTTATGCAGCCAGAACCAATTTATAATGCATATAAAAGTATTAAAAATAAAAGATCTGATAATACAAAAGCAAAAGTAATTTATCTAACTCCACAAGGAAAAGTTTTTAATCAAAAAATGGCTGAAGAATACTCGAAAGAATCTTCTTTAATATTTTTGTGTGGACATTATGAAGGCGTTGACGAAAGAGTGTTAGATGAAATTGTTACTGATTATATATCTATTGGGGATTATGTTCTAACAGGTGGAGAATTAGCTGTAATGGTAATGATTGATGCTATTTCAAGATTGATTCCTGGAGTATTAAGTAATGATATTTCTGCTGAATATGAATCTTTTCAAGATGGTTTATTAGAATATCCTCATTATACAAGACCTGCAAAGTTTATGGATAAAGAAGTCCCTGAAATACTACTCTCTGGACATCATGCTAATATAGAAAAATGGCGTAGAAATCAATCTTTAATAAGAACATATAAAAGACGTCCAGAATTAATAGAAAAAGCAATTTTGACAGAAGATGAAAAAAAACTCATTAAAGATATTGCAAAAAACAAACATTTGTGATATAGTTATAAATTGTTAAGAACGGATGGTCCTCTGTTACAATATGTATTAAGAACATCTATGAAGGGAAGGAGGTACACATATGAATGATATAATTCGTAATATTGAAGCAGAACAAATGAAAAAAGAAATTCCTTCTTTCAATGTTGGTGACACTGTTCGTGTTTATGCAAAAGTTAAAGAAGGCAACCGTGAAAGAATTCAGGTCTTTGAAGGTGTTGTATTAAAGAAACAACACGGTGGCGTTCGTGAAACTTTTACTGCAAGAAGAATATCTTATGGTGTAGGGGTAGAAAGAACTTGGCCTGTACATTCACCAAATATTGATAATATTGAAGTTGTAAGACGTGGTAAAGTAAGAAGAGCAAAACTTAACTACTTACGTAGTAGAGTAGGTAAAGCAGCAAAAATTAAAGAGTTAGTTAGATAATATAATCACTATTGTTTAGCTAATAGTTTGAGCTGAATAGAAGATGAAAAATTAAACTCCCTCGGAGTTGGACTTTTTCATTAAATCATGTGTACCATCCGTATTTGGTGGTACATAGTAAGTTTATATATAGCTTAATTATTAAGGGACTTGGTACGGTGTTATTAGTCCCTTTCTTTTTTTACCTAATGAATGTTGTTCCAGTAGTATCTTTAAATATTAATTTATATAGATAGGTAGGTGCCTCATGATTAAACAAATAAGAAGTTGGATTTTTGATATAATAATCGTTTTATTAGTAGTTTATATTGTAACAACTTTTATAGGTCAACGAACTAGTGTTATTGGTAGTTCTATGGAACCAACTTTGCATAATGGGGATCAGATTATAATCAATAAGATAAGTTATAGATTTTCAGAACCAAAACGTTTTGATATAGTTGTATTTCCATATAAACAAAATCAAAAACAATTTTATATAAAACGTATTATAGGATTACCAGGTGAAACTGTAAAAATACAAGATGGGCATATATATATTGATGGAGAATTATTAGAAGAGAATTATGGATTAGATGAAATTAAGCAGTCGGGAAGAGCGGATGAAGAAATAATAGTAGAAGAAGATGAATATTTCGTATTAGGAGATAATAGGAACAATAGTTCTGATAGTCGTTTTGTAGATGTAGGAAATATAGCCAAAAAAGACATTCAAGGAAAAGCCTGGCTAAGAATATGGCCTTTTGGAGATTTTGGTACTATCCAGTAATAGAAAGGAATGACATTTGATGAATATTCAATGGTATCCTGGTCATATGACTAAAGCAAAAAGAATGATGCAAGAAAACATAAAATTAGTAGATGTTATTATAGAATTGGTGGATGCAAGAATCCCTTATAGTAGTAAAAACCCCGATATTGATAACTTAGCTAATAATAAACCAAGAATTATAATTCTTAATAAAATTGATTTATCAGATACTAAACTAATAGATGAATGGAGTAAGTGGTTTCAAGATAAAGGCTATGCTGTTTCAAAAGTAAATTCAAGAACAGGGCAAGGTATAAATCAGTTACTTAATCAAGTAAAGGAAGTATGTAAAGAAAAGATAGAGCGTGATAGAAAAAGGGGCATTATTAATAGACCTATTCGTGCAATGGTTGTAGGGATACCTAATGTAGGTAAGTCCACATTTATAAATAAACTAGTAGGTAAAGCAAGTGCAAAAACTGGAAATCGACCAGGAGTAACAAAGGGTAAACAATGGATTAAACTTAAAAAAGATGTTGAATTATTAGATACACCAGGCATACTTTGGCCTAAATTCGAAGATCAATCTGTTGGGTTAAAATTAGCAATGATTGGATCAATTAAAGATGATTTATTAAATACTACAGAAATTGCTAGTAATTTATTAGGGGTATTACAAAAAAGATATTTTAATCTTATAAAAGATAGGTATGAAGTAAATAAAGAACAAGATTTGGATCAGATTTTATATCATATAGCTGAAAAAAGAAATATGAAAAAATCTGGAAATGAATTGGATATAGGGAGAACTTCTAATGTAATCTTGGAAGAGTTTCGTAATGGGAAACTAGGGCGAATCACATTAGAAAAACCAAATGATATAGAATGATGAACACTCTGATGGGGTGTTTTTTAAATTTCCAAATTATTGGACTTGTGATATAATGAATTTATAAGATTGTATTTATAAATTAGCAGCTAGGAGGAACATAATGACAAAACAGTGCATATCTGATATTAAAGAGATATTAGATTTAACGCCAATGGAGGATATTCAACAGGTTATACATAGATATAGGATAGATGATAGAACTGGTGTACAAAAGTTAATTAAAAGATATGAAAAAAAGTTAAAAGATTATTATAAAGAATTAGAGCGTTTAGATAAAATGAGTGAATACGAACGAAAGTATAAGTCATTTAATTATATAGCTGGTATTGATGAAGCAGGTAGAGGGCCCCTTGCTGGTCCTGTAGTGGCAGCTTCCGTTATTTTGCCAAAGGATGTTAAATTATTATATATAAATGATTCTAAAAAATTATCAGAATCAAAAAGAGAAGAACTTTATGATAGAATTATGAGTAATGCTGTATCTGTAGCAGTAGGTATTTCAACTGTTGCTACTATTGATGATATAAATATTTTACAAGCAACATATAAGGCTATGGAGAATGCAGTAGAAGAATTAGAAGTTATACCCGAGGTGTTATTAATTGATGCTATTAAATTAACTAACATAAAAATTCCTCAAGAATCTATTGTAAAAGGAGATTCAAAAAGCATATCAATTGCTGCGGCAAGTATTATTGCTAAGGTCACAAGGGATAGAATGATGTACGAATTTGATAAATTATACCCTGGTTATGGATTTTCGAAAAATAAAGGATATGGAACAAAAGATCATATAGAGGCTATAATAAATTTAGGCCCTTGTCCTATTCATAGGCAGAGTTTTATAAAAAACATAGGGAACAAAGAATAATACATTGTTTAAAAAGGATGATAAGATTATGAGAATTTCCTTTGGCAAATCAAATCAAACAGCATCTTCTTTAGGCAAGATTTCAGGTAAAATAAATGGTGTTAGGAATCTTCAATTAGGTGATGTTTTTCTGGGAGAAATAATGGATATAAGAAAGAACTTAATTCTTATCCGTTTAAATAATAATCAACAAGTCCTTGCAAAAGTACTAGAACAATTAGAGTTGACTATTGGTCAGGAATTTATGTTTCAAGTAAAAGACAAAAATGATGAACAGTTAGTAATAAAGCCTTTGAGTGAAAAAGAATTAACACCACAGGAGCAGAAATTAGTACAAGCATTAGAAGAAGCTAATTTACCTATTACTAAAAAGAACTTAAATGTAGTAAGGACTTTAATAGAGGAACAACTACCAATTAATAAAAGCAATTTACAGCAGTATATAAAATTATCGAATAAATATAAAGAATATCCTTTTAAAGATATAATATTATTTAAGAAAAATAATTGGACTATAAACAAAGATTTTTTAAATCAGTTTAACACATATAAGGAAGGTAAACATCAATTATCAAAGGTTTTTCAACGTATTACAGAAGAATTAGTCAATCACCAATATGATATGATAAATAAAAATCAAGATAAAGAAGCAATTATTGTACATAAAGATTTTCAGAAATTATTAATTCAAATTAATGACAAAGTAGATATAAATAATGAAATTAAAGACAATAGGAATGATTTGAAATATATAGATAATAAAAATCATCAATTACATGAAGTTAAAATTAAAGATATATTAAATGTTACTAAACGACAAATATTATATGATCAACTTAACAGTAATGATTTGGTTTTAGATAAAGATTTTATTCTTAATGATAAAATGACACCAAATAATTTCTTTGAAACTATTAATTCATTACCTATTGAACAACAAGAAAAGATAATAAAAATATTAATTAAAAATGATATTTATAAACCCTTATTAAAACAGCAGATTAATGATTTTGTATCTATTCGTCCTGAGAATATTAACAAAGAATCTATAAAGGAATTTTTTACTAATATAGATAAATTAACATCTAAAACTATCGAAATACTTAATAGATTATCTAGTGATGCAAAGAACACAATAACAACAAGTATTGCAGATGCCAAGAATAATATAGATTTTATGAAATTAATTAATCAGGCTTTTCAGTATGTTCAGTTGCCAGTAAAATTAAAAGATCAAGTAATACATAGTGATTTATACGTTTATAAGAACTCTAAAAACCAAAAGAATAAATCTAATAATACTTCTGTTTTTTTGCGTCTAGATTTAGCTTATTTAGGTGAAGTAGGTATTTATTTAAACAAACAATTTAAAACAATTCAAAGCAATTTTTATATTGATAATAGAGACACAAGAAAGTTAATTGGTAATAATTTATACAAGCTTGTTGATAAAATGAAGTCTAAAGGTTATACCTTTATACCTAATATTGTTACAACAAAAAAAGATTTTGATTTTGTAGATGATTTTATAAAATGTAAGGAAGATAATACAACAGATATAAAAAGATTTTCTTTTGATATAAGGGTGTGATTTATTGAATGACAAGGTAAAAAAAGCAACGGCAATAAGATATGATATTAATGAAGAGGCACCAACGGTTATTGCAAAAGGGAAAGGGTATATTGCTGATAAAATTATAGAAAAGGGTATAGAAGAAGAGATACGCTTTTACGAAGATGAAGATTTAGTTGAATCTTTATCTAATATTGAAATAGGGTCTTATATACCACCAGAACTTTATGAAGTAGTATCAGAAGTTTTGATTTTTATTGATGAAATTGATAAAAGGTATAGTACACAATTTAAAAGAAATAAATAAGTTTATATTTTCATTGCAACTTGCGTACCGCCTGTATTTGCGGTGCATGGGCAAGTTAATATAAAAAGAGCAATTGCAAATTTGCTCGTAATAAAAGTATCTTATGGGGGTATGCCTGTGTCAAATAACCGTAAAGTTGGTCAATATTATGAAGAAAAAGCAACGGAATATTTAAAACAACAAGGCTATATAATATTAAAAATCAATTTTAGATGTCGTGTTGGCGAGATTGATATAATAGCTAAAGATGGAGATTATTTAGTTTTTCTAGAAGTTAAGTATAGAAAAAGTGGTAAAAAAGGAGATCCTTCTGAGGCTGTGAATTATTACAAACAAAGAACTATAACTAAAGTAGCTCAATATTATATGGTAAAAAATAATTTGAGTTATAATACTTCTTGTCGTTTTGATGTTATTGTGATTCTGCAAAATAAAATTAGGTTAATAAAAAATGCTTTTAATGCTATAATTTAAAAATATTTTTTTTAGGAATTATTCTTATTGAATTAATTATTACTGTTGACACAAACTAATTAGGAGTGAGGATATGGAGACTAAAGTATTTAATATTCACACAAAAGGGAAATTAGTTTATTTAACCTTTCCTTCTTTAGAAAAAACAGGACTTGTAAATCATTGTTTTTCTACAAGGCTTGGCGGAGTAAGTAAAAGTGTGTATTCTACATTGAATCTTGGTTATAATCGTGGAGATTCTGATGTTAATGTAGACAATAATTATAAAATAATATGCGATGCTATAGGTGTAAATCATAATAATTTAGTTTTTTCTGATCAAGTTCACGGAGATGATATATATATTGTCACAAAGGAAGATATTGATATAGGAAGGAATAATAACAGTAATATTATTAATAAAGATGCTTTAATAACAAATGAAAAAAACATTCCGTTAGTAACTTTATATGCAGATTGTGTTCCTTTATTTTTTTTAGATCCTGTAAAAAAAGTAATAGGACTAGCTCATGCTGGATGGAGAGGAACTGTTAAAAAAATAGGTAAAAAAACAGTATTAAAGATGGCTGAAGTTTATGGAAGTAATATTAAGGACATTATTGCGGGTATTGCACCTTCAATAGGAGGTTGTTGCTTTGAGGTTGGAGAAGAAGTTGTAGATATGTTTCGGAAGTTTTTTTTGAAAGAAAAATCCAGTAGTATTATAAGAGAAAAAAGAGGCAAAAAGTATATGCTTGATTTATGGGAAGCAAACTATTATACTTTATTAGAAGCTGGGCTATTAATTGAAAACATTACTCTTACAGATATATGTACTAAATGTCATTCTGATATATTTTTTTCTCATAGAGATTCTGGAGGGGAAAGAGGTAGTTTAGCAGCTATTATAGCTTTGAAGGGTTGAAGGAGTAAAACAAATGATTAACAAACAACATATAATTGATAAAGTTACTAAAAATAGTATAGCAGAAGAAGTGGGTATAGAACCTGGGGATATTCTTATTAATATAAATGGAGAAAAGATTAAGGATGCACTTGATTTTTACTATTTTACTACTGAACATTACTTAGAACTTGAAGTTAAGAAAAAAAATGGAGAAGATTGGATTATTGAAATAGAGAAAGAGGAAGATGAGCCATTAGGTATAGAATTTAGTTCTACTTTAATGGATGAATATAAATCTTGTACTAATAAATGTATATTTTGCTTTGTTGATCAATTGCCAAAAGGTATGAGAGAAACATTATATTTTAAAGATGATGACTCTAGATTATCTTTTTTGCAGGGTAATTATATTACATTAACAAATATGAAAGAAGAAGATATAAAAAGAATTATAAAATATAGATTGTCGCCTATAAATATTTCTGTTCATACAACAAACCCTGATTTAAGAATAAAAATGTTAAACAACCGTTTTGCTGGTAATATAATAAACTATATCAAGATGTTTTACAAAGCTGGGATTATTATGAACGGACAAATTGTACTATGTAAAGGGATAAACGATGGTAAAGAATTATTCGATTCTATAAAAAAACTTTCAGAATTTATTCCTTATATGCAAAGTGTGTCAGTTGTACCCGTTGGACTTAGTCGACACAGGGAAGGGTTACATCCTTTAGAACCATTTACAAAAGAAGATGCAAAAGATGTATTAGAAATAATTCATTATTGGCAAGATAAACTTTATAAAGAAGATAGAACTCATTTTATACATGCAGGGGATGAGTTTTATTTGTTAGCAGAAAGTAAAATACCTAATGAAGATAAATATGATGAGTATTTACAGTTGGAAAATGGAGTTGGAATGTTACGAGTATTTACAAATGATTTTGAAGAAGAATATGAGAGATTAAAAATTGACTATACTATAGACAAAGAATGTGCAATAGTAACTGGCTTTTTAGCATATCATATAATAAATTCTTTTGTAAAAAGATTAAAGTCAAAATATCCTAATTTGAAAGTTCATATCTATCCAATAAAGAATAAATTTTTTGGAGAGCGCATTACAGTTTCTGGTCTACTAACTGGTAAAGATATTATTAATCAGCTTAAAAATCAGAGATTAGGTCAAGAATTATTATTGCCAAGCAATTTGCTAAAAAATGATGAACAGATTCTTTTGGATGATGTAACAGTAACAGATATCGAAAAAGCTTTACAAGTTAAAGTGACTATTGTACAATCAATTGGTAAAGATTTCATACAATCGATAATAAAATAAAGGAGTACTAACATGAGTAAACCTATTGTTGCTATTGTGGGAAGACCGAATGTGGGAAAATCCACATTATTTAATGCACTAGTCGGAGAAAAAATTTCTATAGTTAAAGATACACCGGGGGTAACAAGAGATAGAATATATGCAGATGTGTCTTGGTTAAACTATGATTTTACGATTATAGATACAGGTGGCATTGAACCAGAAAGTGGAGATGTTATATTATCTCATATGAGGTCACAAGCTGAAATCGCAATTAATACAGCTGATGTTATTGTTTTTATAGTCGATGTAAAACAAGGTCTATTAGATAATGATCATAAAGTGGCTGATATGTTAAGACGGTCAAAGAAGCCAGTTTTACTTGTTGTTAATAAAGTTGATAATTTTGAAAAACTTGAGATGGATGTTTATGAATTTTACAATCTCGGATTAGGTGACCCTCAACCAATTTCTTCTTCTTCAAAATTGGGGATAGGAGATATGTTAGATTCAATAGTTGAACATTTTCCGAACCCTGAATCAAATGAAGAAGAAAATGATATACCTAAGATTGCAATTATAGGAAAACCTAATGTAGGTAAATCTTCTTTGGTAAATAAATTATTAGGTGAAAATCGAATTATAGTATCAGATATAGCAGGAACAACGAGGGACGCAATTGATACTTTAGTAAAATATGAAGGTAAAGAATATATTTTTATTGATACTGCAGGATTAAGAAGAAAAAGCAAAATAAAAGAAGAGATAGAAAGATATAGCATAATAAGAACAGTTGCAGCAATTGAAAGAGCTGATATTGCTATTTTGCTTATAGATGCTAATGAAGGGATTACAGAACAAGATGCTAAAGTTGCAGGGATAGCTCACGAGAGAGGAAAAGGAGCTATAATTGCTGTTAATAAATGGGATGCAGTTGAGAAAAATGATAAGACAATGTACCGTTTTTTAGAAAATATCGATGATAAGTTAAGCTATATGACTTATGCACCTAAGGTTTTTATCTCTGCATTAACCGGTCAAAGGATAAATCGTCTTTTTGAGATGATAGAAATGGTTATACAAAATCATGCATTAAGAGTAAGTACAGGTGTATTAAATGATATATTATATGAAGCTATGGCTATGAACCAACCTCCTTCAGATAAAGGAAAACGTTTAAAAATATATTATATTACTCAAGTTTCTATAAAACCACCAACATTTGTTTTCTTTGTTAATGATAAAGAGTTGATGCATTTTTCTTACAGTAGATATATAGAAAATCAAATAAGAGAGACATTTGGTTTTAAGGGGACTCCAATACATTTTATTACTCGCGAGAGGAAGGGGAATAATTAGATGGAACGATTGATAAGTATAGTTATAGGTTATATTTTTGGTTGTTTTCAGACAGGTTATTTTATCGGTAGACTTAATAAAAGAGTTGATATTAGACAGCATGGAAGTGGGAATGCAGGTACAACTAATGCAATTAGAGTATTGGGATGGAAAGCTGGATTTTATACATTTTTAGGAGATTTTTTAAAAGCTATAATTACTATTTTGTTAATAAGGCTTATTTATGATGACAACGTATTTGCATTATATGGTGGATTGGGCGTTGTATTAGGACATAACTTTCCGTTTTTTCTTAAATTTAAAGGTGGAAAGGGAATGGCTGCTACAGCAGGAGTTTTCTTTGCATTTGATTACAGAATAGGATTAATAGGAATAGCTTTATTTATAATTATTGTTGCTATAACTAGATTTGTTTCTATTGGGTCATTGTTAATGTCAACTTGGATGCCAATAGGTATTTATATTTTTCACGAAGATAATTATGAATTATTAATACTTGGATTAGGATTAATGGCTCTTGCTTATATTAGACATAGAGCAAATATTAGTAGGTTACTTAATGGTGAAGAGAATAAATTGGGACATAAAAAAGACGCATAGAGGTGAGAGTATGGAACGTATAAGCATAATAGGTGCTGGAAGCTGGGGAACGGCATTAGCATTGCTTCTGGACAAAATTGGGCATGAAGTTACTATTTGGTCCATTATTGAAGAAGAAATAAATATGTTAAATGAATTTAGGGAACATAGAGATAAACTTCCAGGCATCTCAATACCAGAAAGAATAAAAATGACAAATGATTTAGAAGAAGCTATAAAGAATAAATCTATATTAGTAATGGCTGTACCATCCAAATTTGTTAGAAGTACAGCAAAGGAAGTAAAAAAATATGTTAAACCTGAGCAAATAATAGTAAATGTTGCAAAAGGTTTAGAAGAAAATACTCTTTTTACCCTAACTCAAGTTATTTCTGATGAGATGCCAAATAATTCAGTAGCAGCTTTATCAGGGCCAAGTCATGCAGAAGAAGTAGCAAAAAGTATTCCAACCACTTGTGTAGTGGGAGCAGATAAAAAGCATATAGCAGAAAAAATACAAGATACTTTTATGCACAATACTTTTAGAGTATATACAAGTCCTGATACAACAGGCATTGAATTGGGAGGAGCTCTAAAAAATGTAATAGCACTATCGGCAGGTATATCAGATGGTTTAGGTTTTGGGGACAATACTAAAGCAGCTTTAATGACTAGAGGGATGGCAGAAATTAGTAGATTAGGATTGGCTATGGGTGCAAGTCTACATACTTTTGGTGGGTTATCTGGAATCGGTGATCTTATTGTTACTTGTACTAGTATGCATAGTCGTAATAGAAGAGCAGGTATCCTAATTGGTAAAGGTTATACTTTGGATGATGCTATAAAAGAAGTTAAGATGGTTGTTGAAGGAGTAAATACAGCAAAAGCAGCTCTAGACCTTGCCAATAAATATAATATTGAAATGCCTATAATTGAACAAGTAAATAAAGTTCTGTTCAATAATCAAAATCCAAAAGAGGCAGTAGTTGAACTTATGTTGCGTGATAAGACTAAAGAGTATAAAGATATGTCTATGGATTGGAATCAAATAGTATCTTGGGAAGAGTGATAGAATTACGATTCTTGTGCTCAGCCTCTTTTGTTCTTCAAACATTGTAGGTTATTCACGAATAATCCTGTTAGGTTTATGATTTAAATATCTCGAAGTAGTAAAAAAATATATAATAGATTTTACTTGCCCTACTCCTAAAGTATCGGTCTATGTAAAATCTATTATATATTTTTTTATATAAAAGTGCTGTTTTCAGAATGTTACCATTTAAAACCTGCGGCGATAAAGCCAGTTTAATTAAATAATATTACTTAATTAGCTGTAACAAATTCCAAAGCAAACATGCGAAGCCACTTTAGTTTCTCCTTGAAGTTATTGTTTCAATATGTTTTATATTATATAGAAGTAATTAAATTAAAGGTTAGTTGAATATAATTAAATAACAAAAAAGCAAATTACAAAGTAATTACAGACTGTAGACAAAGTCAAATTATTATAAAAACATAGTAGAGGAATATATATATAAATAAGTGATGTTTTAAATATTTGATTAGAAAAAATTAGTGAGTGGAGATTGTTATTTCGTTAAAAACCTTAAATGTTTGACCGTTAGGGAGTTTTTAAGGTTTAGGAATAACAATTGGAACGAACTTAGTTTTTCTTCAAAGATTTAACCTGAACGTTTTGTATATATATTTCTCTACGGAAAATTTCCTAAATTATTATTATGTCTACAAACTGAAATTACAAAGTAATTATTTTAGCTCTCATAAAATATCTCTGTCATAAGTTTAAAAAAAGTAATAAATAAGCAGTATTATCATATATTTTATTATGAGAGATAAGATAGGAGGATGTATATGTTGGAGCAATTTGACATCTATAATGATATTAAAGCTAGAACCAATGGCGATATATACATTGGGGTTGTAGGTCCAGTTCGAACTGGTAAATCAACTTTTATAAAGCGATTTATGGATCTGCTAGTGTTACCTAATATTGAAAATGTACATAGCAGGGAAAGGACGAAAGATGAATTGCCTCAAAGTGCAGCAGGTAAAACGATTATGACAACAGAACCAAAATTTATACCAAAAGAAACAGCAACTATTGAATTATCAGAGGGATTAGAATTCAACGTAAGAATGATAGATTGTGTTGGATATATGGTAGACGGTGCTGCTGGTCATACTGAAAATGATGAGGAAAGAATGGTGAGGACACCATGGTTTGAAAATCAGATACCTTTCACACAAGCGGCAGAAATAGGTACAAAAAAAGTAATAAATGAACATTCAACGATAGGAATTGTTGTAACTACAGACGGCTCTTTTGGTGAATTAGAGCGACAAAACTATTTAGCACCAGAAGAAAGAACTATATCAGAACTAAAAAACCTTAACAAACCATTTATAGTATTGCTTAACTCATCTAGACCTTATTCAGAAGAAACTAAAGTATTAGCCCAAGAGTTAAATGAGAAATATCAGGTATCCGTATTGCCAGTAAATTGTGAACAACTTAGAAAAGATGATATTGCTAGGATTATGGAAAGTGTACTTCACGAATTTCCAGTTACAGAATTAGATTTTAATGTACCAAAATGGATTGAGATGTTACCAAATGAACATTGGCTTAAATCAGACTTAATTAATAGTGCAAAAGAAATTATTTCTAGAGTGACATTAATTAGGGATATACAAAGTGATAATATTCAATATCCAGAAAGTGAGTATATTAGCGATTTTAAACTTGATAAAATTGATATGTCTGAAGGTTGTGCAAAAATAAAAGTAAACTTTGATGATGAATATTATTATAAAGTTCTTAGTGATATAATAGGAACTGAAATAGACGGAGAATATCAGTTTATATCTATGATTAAAAAGTACTCAAATGTAAAAAATGAATATGATAAAGTATCAAAAGCATTAGATGATGTGAAATATAGTGGTTATGGGGTTGTAGCTCCTCTATTGGAAGAGATAGATTTAAGCAAGCCAGAAATTGTTAAGCATGGAAGTAAATTCGGAGTAAAAATCAAAGCAAGTGCACCAAGCATACATATGATTAAAGCAAATATTGAAACAGAAGTATCACCAATAGTTGGAACAGAAAAACAAAGTGAAGAACTAGTAGAATTTATTTTGAGCGAAATAGAAACAGAACCAAATAAAGTTTGGGAATCAAATATATTTGGTAAATCATTACAAGATTTAGTAAATGATGGATTACAAAACAAATTATATAGAATGCCTGAGGATAGTCAATTAAAATTACAAGAAACACTACAGAAGATAGTAAATGATGGTAGTGGAGGAATTGTTTGTATAATTATCTGATTTAATACTTTGTTTACAATTTGAGGTATATCCTTTTGGATATACCTATTTTTATATTTAACTAGTTTATATATAGATTTTATCATGAGCTGAAATAGTAAGACTTTCACAATAAATAAACAATAAACAGTTATGAATTTATTTAATATATTTTCAATATTAGTATTGAAAACCTCTTATGAATTAGTATATAATATAATAGTTGAAAAATAAAAGTATGGAGTGAATTTTATGTATTGTAATAAGTGTAACAGTTTTAATCCTGATGGTTCTGAATATTGTTCTTATTGTGGAAGACAATTAGAAAGTGGAAATTATAATGAAGTAGAAAAGACACAAATGAAAAAACAACCAGAAAAACGAAACAAAAAAAATAATAAAAGTATTAAAAGAATGATTATAGGAGTAAGTTTACTTTTTGTCTTATTTGCTGGAATAGTAATTGGTAAAGAATTAATAGGGAAAAATGAAGATGCAAATTTTGAAAGGATAGTAAATGGTTATAATGATATTATTAAAGCAAATAGTATAGAAAGACATAATGAAATTAATATTCAATTATTGGATTACGAGGGGGATAATGAAAATACTGAGGAGATAGTTAATAATTTATTAAATAATTTAGTAATAAAAGGAGTTTCAAAAAATGATATAAAACAAAAACACAGAAATAGATAGTAATGAAAATAATATAATTGATTTAGCTTATATTTATACATATAATTTATCAGAAATATTATTGGATATACTAGATAATTTCGACAATCTTATAAAAAGTAATGATTACTTAACAGAATTATTTGAATGGGATGAAGAAACATATAATCTTATTAATTCATTAATAGGATATTACACTGAAATTTATAATACAACTACAGAACCAGTAAATGAGGAAGATGAGAGTATAGACAAACTTAGTTTATGGCATTTTCATAATGAAGAAGCAACTACTATATCTGAAGCATTTATGGATAAATTTCCGGAAATAGACATTGAATTAAATATAATTTCGGATATGGAAATAGATTATCAAGCTGAGGTTATAACAGCTTTTGAAAATAATGATATGCCAGATATTATAGCTTTAGAAAGTTCTTCTGTAGATAGATTTTTAAATATAAATGGATTGCTTGAGGATTTAAGTCAATTTAATGATTCTGATGAAGTAATAAGCAGCATTGTGCCTTATGTAGTTGAAGTAGGCACAGATGAAAATGGTATTGTAAAAGCATTATCTAATCAAGCTTCTGCTGGTGCAATTGGATATAAAAGGGATATAGCTTTGAAGTATCTAGGCACTGATGATCCTGATATAATCACAAATATGTTAAAACCAGAAAATATTATTGATACAGCTGATAAGTTAAAAAGTGCAAGTGGGGGCAAGGCTAAATTATGGGCGAGCCTTGAAGAATACTATAAAGTTTATTCTGGCTCTAGAAATCAACCTTGGGTTATAGATGGTAAATTTAATATTGATTCTAAGATGTATGAGTTTTTAGATATTGCAAAAGAATTACGACAAGGTGGCCATGATGGAGGAATGACTCAATGGCACCAAGACTGGTCAGATTCTATTCAAAATGATGAACATATGTGTTATGCTATTCCAACTTGGGGTGTGCAATGGATTATTGATGCCCAAGAATCTGATGAAGTAAGGATAATGGAAAATAATAGTGGAAAGGGAGGACGTTGGGCATTAGCTACACCTACTCCATATTTCGAAGGTGGAACTTGGTATGGTATTAGTAAAAATTGCGATAATAAAGAGCTAGCTTGGGAGTTTATAAAGTTAATTACTACGGACAAAGAGTTTTCAAGAGATAATTCGCAATATAATTTTGTAAGTAATAATGATGTTATTGAAGAAAAGAAAGCTGACAATGATTTTGTAGACCCTATAGTTGATCAAAACATTTATCAAGTTTATGGGGAGATACTTAATGATATAAATGGTAATTTAACAACAGAATATGATTCTATGATAAACTTTGCATTTTATGATGCAATGAACGATTATATTAATGGAACAGTGACAAAAGAAGAATGTATAAATAACTTTATAAATGATGTGGAATCTGATTTAGGTAACGAAATTTCTTTTGATTAATGAATAAAGTTAACTAAGTTAAGTTATAAGTAGAATATCTACTACTTTTAACTTAAATAATTATAAATATAATATAAAAAGGTGAGATTTATTGTGAAAAGGTTATTACAAGGTTTTTTGATTGGTATATTACTTACAACTTTAGTAGGGACATCTTTTGCAGATACAGTATTGGAAAAAATAGAGGTAGCAAAGAACAAGGTGAATATAGAGCTAAATGGTAATAAAATTGCTAGTGCAAATAATAATTATACTTTATCAAATGGTGAAGAAGTCCCTTATAGTATGATTTATAATGGAACTACATATTTGCCAATACGTAAGGTTGCTGAGATTGTAGGTAAATATGCTGGTTGGGATGGGGACACAAATACAGTCATACTAGATGATAACCCTATTCAAGATAAAGAAGATGAAATGGATGAAGGTTCAAAGAAGGAACTAAGAGGCACCATTGATTTTTGGCATTTTTATGAAGAGGAAGCAATAGAAATGGCTGATGCTTTTATGGAAGAATATCCAAACACTGAGATTAATGTAAGTATTTATAATAATGATGATTTTAAATATGAATCAAAAGTTTTAACAGCTTCTAAAAATAGAACTTTGCCAGATATAATAACAGCAGAAAGAAGTTTTGTTAGAGATTTTGTAGAAATTAATGGGTTATATGAGGATTTAAGCCAATTTAAAGATTTTGATGAAGTAGCAGATAATATAGTTCCTTACACAATAGAAGTAGGTACAGATAAAAATGGCGCGGTTAAAGCGTTATCATATCAAGCTTTAATTGGAGCAGTTGGTTATAAAAGGGATATAGCAAAAAAATATCTTGGTACAGATGATCCTGCAGTAATAACTGAAATGCTTAAGCCAGAAAATATGTTAGATACAGCTAAGGAATTAAAGGAAAAAAGTGCTGGAAGAGCAAAGTTATGGGCAAGCCTTGAAGCGCTTTATAAAATATATTTAGGTTCACGTGAAAATTCTTGGGTTGAAAACGGAAAATTTACTTTTGATTCTAAAATGGATGAATTTTTAGATTTAGCTAAAGAGTTAAGAGATGAAGAACAAGATGGTGAGTTACCACAATGGGAAGGGGCTTGGTTAGAATCAATTCAAGACGATATTCATATGTGCTATGCTATTCCAAACTGGGGTATTAATTGGATTATTGATTTTAATGAATCTGATGAGTATAGAATTATGAATAATGGTGGTACTGGTAAAGGTGGACGTTGGGGATTGGCGACACCAATGCCTTATTTTGAAGGTGGTACTTGGTATGGTATTGGAGAAGGTAGTGAGAATAAAGAACTTGCTTGGGAGTTTATAAAATTCATTACTAATAATGATGACTTTTCTAGAGAGCTTGCGGAACATGATTTAGTAAGTAATGTTAGCGTTTTTGAAGAAAAAAAGGCTGACAACAATTTTGTAAATCCCGTAGTTGATCAAAATATTTATGAAGTATATGGAGATATAGTTAATGATATTAATGGTGAATTGATAACTTCGTATGATACTGATTTTAGATATGGGTTTTTAGATAATATGAATTTATATCTAGATGGGGAAATTACAAAAGAAGAATGTATTAAAAATTTTATCGAAGAAATGAAATTAGAATTAGGCGATGAAATAGATTTTGATTCCTAAACAGAACAAAGGAAGAAATAATTATTAATAAATTTAGTTAAAAATAATTGTAGGAAAAATAAAAAGAAGATTCTCCTTTTATTACTTAATTGTTAACGGTATGTCTCAGGATGTACCGTTTTTCTATGAATTCTATTTATTTGCGTAATGAGGTTTATTTAGAAGTAGAATCTTTCGGATATAAAACATTTACTACAATAAAATATAGTGTATAATAAAATAAGTAATAGTAATTTATTAATGACCTTATACTGAAAGGGAGATAAGAATGCAACGACGAACTAAAATTATCATTATTGCTTGTGTTCCTCTAATAATTATTTTAAATTTAATCCTACGAAAATTTCCTAAGTTTGTAGAAATTGTTTATTCCAATTTTATTAATAAAACTATGATTCAAATTGTAAGTAGAACTACTGGAATATTTCCAATATCTATAGCAGAATTTCTAGTTATAGGCTTATTTATTGCCTTATTTATATTAATAGTAATCTTGTTTATCAAAATAAAAAAAGGTGGTTTTTTGGACCAATTATTAACTATTTTTACATATTTATCTGTTCTCTATTTATTATTTATGATTATGTGGGGATTTAATTATAATCGACTAGATTTCAAGCAGATAGCTAATTTGCCAAATGAAAAAGCAACAAAAGAAGATCTAATTGGATTATGCGAAGAATTAATTTATAAAGCTAATACTTTGCGAGAACAAGTTCAGGAAGATGCAAATGGTGTTGCTACTTTGTCCAATGGTTATAGAGATGTATTTGAACGTGCTAACAAAGGATATAAAGAAGCATCCAAAGTTTATCCAGAATTAAGTGGCATTTATGGTAGACCAAAACCTATATTATTATCAAATAAATTGAGTTATACTGGTATAACGGGAATCTATATACCATACACTGGAGAAGCTAATGTTAATGTAAATATTCCAGTTTATAAAATACCTAGCACAGCAGCTCATGAAATGGCTCATCAAAGAGGATTTGCTAGAGAAGATGAAGCAAATTATATCGCTTACTTAACAACTTCTATGCATCCAGATATAGATTTTAAATATTCAGGTACAATGTTGGCTCTTGCATATTCTATGAATACTTTATATGATGTGGATTATGATACATATAAAGTATTGCGTTCAAAATATTCAGATGGTGTAATAAGAGATTTGCGTTATAGTTATGAATTTTGGTTAGAATATGAAGGTGAAGTAAAAGAAATAGCTAAAGAAGTAAATGATACTTATCTTAAGTCTAATGGTCAAGAAGAAGGAACACTAAGTTATGGTAGGATGGTTGAATTATTGTTAGCAGAATATATACAAAACAATAATTAGTTTAATATAGTATTTTTCACTAGAACATATGTTCGATAAATTATTGTAATAATTTTGATAATATGATAAAATTATAAAGTAAGCAGTTTGCAGGGTGATGGCTGATACCTCCCTAATAAAGGGGGTGATGCCAATGTCGGTATATGAATCATTAAGTCTAATGATTATGTTTGGAATGCTAATAATTGCAATTCTAAAGGATAGACATAAAAAATAATCACCCTGTGCCTAGGGTGATTATTTAAATTAACAACCCAGGTCAGCCATTACCGGCTGACTGCTTACATGTTTATTATATGGAAAAAGCATAGAAAAATCAACATATTAAATAAAAATTTTAAAAATAATAATTAATAAACTTTAAAACAGAACAAATTTTATTCCAACTTATATCAATTAAGAGTTCCAATTTATACAGCTTTGGAATATATTTTTGAATTACGAGGTAATAAAAGCAGAATTTTAGAACTAAGAATAATAAATACATTATATAATTATAGTAAATATGTATTAAGCACTCCAATTTATTACATACTAAAATTGGGGTGAAATTTATGAAAAAAAGACAATTTAATTTTAAGAAATTTTTCATTATATCGCTAACTATAATTTTAATATGTTTTAATATATTTGTTTTTAGATTATACTTATGTGATTTTAATATAAATGAAGTGTTGAGGATAATGCCAAAAGAAAATGACTACTCATATAAGCCAATAATTGAATCGAGAATTACTTCAGAGACTACTAAAGAAAATAGTTTATATCAATACTTAAGAGAACAAATTCAAACATATGGAGACTTAGTGTATTTAACTCATTTATATACAAATAGATTATGGTGTGAATTTGGTGGTATAGATTTACCAGAAAATAAAGATGTGTTATTCTTGGTATTAAGATATATTTTTCTAGAAATAAAAGAAGAGCAGCCAATCATATCTGAAGATGATGCTATAAATAAAGCTTTTTTTGAAATAGTTAATAAAGGTTATATTTATGCTTTATCAGATTCTTATGAAGAACAACTATTGGCTCACAGAATTTTCCATGATTTAGATTACTGGAAATTTAACAATCACATTGGTATAACCAAAGATAATACTTTATATTTTGACTTTATTGAAGATATACCCGATGGAAGTTTAGAGAATAATAAAAAGAGAAAAGCTCTATATCGAAGAATTAATGAGCCTAAATAGTGATTTAGATGATATAAAAGATATAATAATTTGTTTTGTTTATTTAGTTATTTTGAATTAAAACCATGAACAAAACATTCAATTCATTGAAAGTTTTTCATTATATACGTATAATATTTAATAATGTGGAGGGGATGTTATATGCACAATGTAATTATTTATACAGATGGTGCGTGTAGAGGGAATCCAAATGGGCCAGGTGGTTTTGGGACTGTTTTAGAAGTTATTGATAAAAGTGGCAAAAAGCATGTTAAAGAATTGTCAGGTGGGTTTAGAAATACAACTAATAATCGAATGGAAATGTTAGCAGTTATAAGAGGTTTAGAGGTATTAACAAAACCATGTAAAGTAAAAGTTTATTCAGATTCACAGTATATAGTAAACGCTTTTAATCAAGGGTGGTTGGATAAATGGATTTTGAATGATTGGAAACGTGGCAAAAAAAAGGAACCAGTTAAAAATTCTGATTTATGGAAACGATTATTAAATGCTAAAAACAAACATATAGTTGAATTTTTCTGGGTTAAAGGACATGCTGGGCATCCTCAAAATGAACGTTGTGATAAATTAGCAACCAAGGCAGCTGATGGAAATAATTTAATGGAAGACCAAGCTCTGAAGGAGTAACTAGGCAAAAAGATTGGAGTTAATATAAAGATGAGTTATTGGGCAAATTATAAAGACATTCAAGAAGAACTCACAAAAGTTGAAAATTATATGAAAAAAACAGTTGTTTCTAGAAATAAAGAATTGACAAATATTACACTTAACCTAATTGAAGCTGGTGGTAAAAGATTAAGACCTGCTTTTGTTATTATTTCTGCAATGGCTGGCAAGAGATATAAGGAGGATATTGTTATACCCCTTGCTGCTTCTATTGAATTAATACATACTGCCACATTAGTTCATGATGACATTATTGATGAAGCTTCTTTTCGAAGAGGTAGAAAAAGTGTTCAACATAAATGGGGGCGAGATATGGCTATTTATGTAGGAGATTATCTTCTTACAAAATCTTTTTTGGTCCTTTCAGAAGAAACATCATTTGAACGAATTAATACAATTGCAAAATTTATAAAAGGTATTTGCGAAGGTGAGATACATCAATATCAGAATAGATATAAATTAACTTCTACTTATCAATATCTTAAGAACATTTATCGAAAAACTGCTATTTTGTTTGGAATGAGTATTGGTATAGGAGCTTACGAGGGCGGAATTAAAAATGCTAGTACACGTCGCTCAATGATTAATTATGGGATTTATTATGGCCTTGCATTTCAAATATATGATGACTTATTAGATTATACTTCTAACAAATCATTAATTGGTAAACCAGTAGGTAATGATTTAAAACATGGATATTATACCTTGCCAATTTTGTATGCTATAGAAGATAAAAAATATGGCGATCAAATAAAAGAATTGCTTAATAATCAAAGGAACCTTACAAATCAAGAGTTGAATAATATATTTGAATTATTAGCTAAGACTAATGCCATAGAACAAACCAAAGAATTATTAAATAAGATAATAAAAAAAGCTAGAGAATCAATAAAATTATTGCGAAACAAAAAAGTTAAACCTATTTTAGAAGATTTAATCACACGTTTAGAAATTTAAACACTTTAATTTCATTCCAACTTTTAACAATAATAATATTAGTTGTTATTAAAGCATATTATTGTAAAAAAGCTTTGGGGAAAATATGAATAAGTATAAAAAAAAGAGGTTACGAAAACATTATAGATATAATGATTCAAAAGTATTACATATAATTATTAGAATTTTTTGTTTGGCTCTTATAATTATACTCTTGACAAATCACTTGTTATATTATAATAGACCGGATTATCTAAATGAATTTTCTTATGATTTAGAGCGAATAGCTAGATTCCAAATTAATCATGAAGTCTTATTAAGTATCAAAAACTTTACTGATGATGATAAGGAAGATTTTTATAAAACTTTAACTAATTGTATGATTGAATATAATTTTGAATTACTTAATTGGGATGATAATATAGTAAAAGATATTCCAAAAATTAAAGAAAACAAGGAATACAAAGCACTTAAAACAATATATGAAATTACATTAGATGATATAAAGTATTTTCCAATACCTGAGAATAGAAATGAAGAAAACCACGGATATAATTATGTTGATAGCTGGGAAGCTGAAAGGTCATATGGGGGAGAAAGAAAACATTATGGAACAGATGTAATGGATGAGACCAATACAAGAGGATATTTTCCAATAGTAAGTGTTACAAGTGGAAAAATTGAAAAGATTGGATGGTTAGAAAAAGGTGGGTATAGAATAGGAATTCGTTCACCGTCAGGTGCCTATTTTTATTATGCACATTTATATTGCTTTGCAGATGGACTAGAAGAAGGAGATGAAATCTACGCTGGTCAAATAATTGGGTTTATGGGAGATAGTGGTTATGGAAAAGAAGAAGGCACTATAGGCAAGTTTCCTGTGCATCTACATTTTGGGATATCATTGCCACTACACAATAAAAACGATGAATTTTGGATTAATCCTTATTGGATATTAAGATATCTTGAGAAAAATAAAATTAAGGCATGGTATTAATTAGTACATATGTTATAATAAAGTTTGAAAAAACATATATACAATTTTATGGAGGTAGATATGGAAATTCAACTTTGGAGAGAAATACTGCTACCGTATCAGCAAGCAGCGCAAGAACTTATAGTTAAATTTGAAAGTATTGTAAATGAAAATAGAATGCTAGGTAAATATTCACCTATAGAATTCGTTACTGGAAGAGTTAAAAAAATCTCTAGTATACTTGAAAAAGCTAAAAAAAAGAATATTAATATAACAGATATTGAACAAAAGATTGAAGACATCGCAGGGATACGTATTATTTGCCAATTTGTTGAAGATATAGATAAAGTAGTAGAGATAATTCATAGTAGAAAAGATATGCAGATAAAATACGAGAAAGATTATATTTCCAATACTAAAGATAGTGGATATCGAAGTTATCATATTATAGTATATTACGATGTTCATACAGCATTAGGTGAAAAGCGAATTCAAGCGGAGATTCAAATTCGTACTCTTGCAATGAATTTTTGGGCTACAATTGAACATTCATTACAATATAAGTACAAGCATAATATTCCAGACCCAATAAAAGTTAGATTAACAAAGGCAGCAGAAGCAGTACTAAATCTTGACCAAGAAATGTCGACAATAAGAAATGAAATTATGGATGCTCAAGATTCATTTCAATATAAATCAAGTATAATTGCAGATATACTAAATAATATACAAAATCTTTATAAAGTAGCTAATAAAAAAGAAATTGAACAGATACAAGAAGAATTTTATAAAATATGGCAAGAAGGCGATTTAAATAAACTAGTATCATTCAATAAACATCTTGATATAATAGCAGAAGGTTATAGAGCGCAAAGTTTAAATTAATGGTGATGTTATATGTCAATTTATAGTATTGGTGATTTGCACTTGAGTCTTAGTATGGATAAACCAATGGATGTTTTTGGAAAACAATGGGAAAATCACGTAAGTAAGATTGAATCAGCTTGGGTAAAAACTATTACAAAAGATGATATTGTGCTTGTATCGGGCGATACATCTTGGGCTGTGAAATTTAAAGAAGCTGAAAAAGATTTAAAATATTTGCAAGATTTACCTGGTAAAAAGTTACTTATAAAAGGGAATCATGATTATTGGTGGCAATCTATTAAAAAAATGCAAGGAGTTTATTCAGATATTAATTTTATACAGAATAATAGTTTTATTTATAATGATAATATAGGGATATGTGGTACTAGAGGTTGGGTATGTCCAGGTAGTAAGTTTTATTCTAAAGAAAAAGATGAAAAAATATATTTGAGAGAAGTAAATAGGTTAAGATTATCATTACAAAGCTTGCCTTCTCATATTAAAGAAATAATTGCAGTACTTCATTATCCACCAACAAATGAAAATCTTGAAAGATCAGGATTTATTGAACTTATAGAAGAATATTCAGTAAAACACGTTATATATGGACATTTGCATGGTGAAGAATCCTTTGATTTATCAATAAAAGGACAATATAATGATATAAAGTATCATCTTGTTTCTGCAGATTATTTAGATTTTAACCCTAAGTTAATTATTGATAATTAATTCAACTAGCTTATAAAAGTGTTTAATAAACTGGGACAAATCGAAAGCGAACGAGGCGAGGCCACTTTTGTCCTTTGTATGAACGGAAATATCACAACACCAATTTTTTGTAGGGGCGTATCACGATGCGCCCATTTTTCAACCATCAGGTAATTTCTAATCATCAAAGAATTGGTACTTAAAACATGTACCAATTCTTCCGAAAGAAACGAAACCTATACCAATAAAAGTTGATTTATGAGTATTTATGTAATTAAACAAAATAATTTTAATCTTTTTGCAAAAAGATGAAAGAATTAATAAAGAACAAATAAAGGAGAGCTATTATTGAGTATAAAACTACCTATTGCTTTTCAAGAAAAAATGAAGAAATTATTAAAAGAAGATTATAAAGATTATTTATCCAGTTTTGATCAATGTTATAATGCTGGTTTGAGAATAAATACACTAAAAATAAGTGTAGAGGAGTTTGAAGGAATAACACCCTTTGAATTAGAATCTATTCCTTGGATTAATAATGGTTTTTATTATGATAACGATATACAACCTGCAAAGCATCCATATTACTATGCAGGATTATACTATATACAGGAACCTAGTGCTATGACTCCAGCTAATATACTTCCTATTGAAGAAGGAGATAAAGTCTTAGACCTATGTGCTGCGCCAGGTGGCAAAACTACAGAATTAGGTGCCAAATTAAATGGGACAGGTTTATTAGTCAGTAATGACATTAGTGCCACCAGAGCCAAAGCTTTACTTAAAAATATAGAATTATCAGGAATAACAAATGCTATCATAACTAGTGAGGCTTCAGATAAGTTGTTAAAATATTTTGAAGGATATTTTGATAAAATATTAGTCGATGCTCCTTGTTCTGGCGAAGGAATGTTTCGTAAAGATCCTAATATAATAAAAAATTGGGAAGAAAAAGGAGTAGAGTATTATTGTAGTATACAAAAAGAGTTAATTATCGATGCAGCAAAAATGTTAAAACCAGGAGGTTATTTACTATATTCAACTTGCACTTTTTCACCAGAAGAAAATGAAAGTACAATCGACTATTTGTTAGATCAGTATTCAGATTTTAAAGTTATACCTTTACCTAAAGAAGAGGGTTTTGACAATGGACGACCTAAGTGGATAAATGGCCGAGAAGAATTAAAAAACAGTATAAGAATATGGCCTCATAAGATAAAGGGAGAAGGGCATTTTATATCATTACTTAGAAAAAGTTCAACAACTGATAGTTCAAGTAATGAACAATATAAAACATCCAAAAGAGCAAATATTGAGGAATTTGAGTCGTTTATAAAGGATAATTTAGCATTAAAAATTGATGAAAACAACCTAGATGTAACTAAAGATAAAATATTTTTGATGCCAGAGGGTTTGCCTAATCTAAAAGGTCTACGTATATTAAGAGCTGGTTGGTATCTGGGGGAACTTAAAAAGAATCGCTTCGAACCTTCTCAAGCATTCGCTATGGGGTTACAAAGTAATGAATGCAAAGAGATTATTAATTTTACTATCGAACAAGAAGAAGTTATTCGTTACTTAAAAGGAGAAACTTTACAAGTTGAATCAACTAATGGATGGAAGCTAATATGTGTTGACGGATATCCTCTAGGATGGGGTAAAGTAAATAAAAATATGCTTAAAAACAAATACTATTCTGGGTGGAGATGGATGTAATGAAAGAAATATTAAGATTAGATAAATATTTGGCTGATATGAGCATTGGAACAAGAAGTGAAGTAAAAAGATACATTAGAAAAGGCTTGATTAAAGTCAATGATAATGTTGAACGCAAACCAGAAACCAAAGTAAATATTAATAAAGATAGTATTTATTATAATGATAAACTTATTAATTATGTGAACTATGAATATTATATGTTAAATAAACCAGCAGGAGTAATATCTGCAACAGAAGATCCTTATAACAAAACAGTTATTGAGCTTATTGAAGATAAAAAACGAAAGGATTTATTTCCTGTAGGAAGACTTGATAAAGACACAGAAGGACTATTACTAATTACAAATCATGGAGATTTAGCGCATAATCTATTATCACCAAAAAAACATATTCACAAAGTATACTTTGCAGAAGTAAGTGGACGTGTAACGAAAGAAGATATAGTTGCTTTTAAAGAAGGTGTAGAACTTGACGATGGATATATAACAAAACCTGCAGACCTTAAGATATTAACAACCAATGATATATCAGAAATAGAACTAACAATCTACGAAGGGAAATTCCACCAAGTAAAAAGAATGTTCCAAGCAGTAGGTAAAGAAGTGATATATCTAAAAAGACTTCAGATGGGCTCTTTAAAATTGGATGAGGATTTATCTGTGGGAGAATATAGATTATTAACTGATGAGGAAATTAAGAGATTATAATAAGGCCTTAAGAACATTCAAGAACTATTCGCTAGTATTAATCATAAATAATGATTATTAACTATGTTTTCTTAATTAAATAAATTAGAAAATAAATAGATTGTAAACAAAAAAGACTTCAAATTAGAAGTCTTTTTTAAGTAACAAGAAGAAAAGCAATAAAAATTATTAATTCATATTAAAAAAATATTAAAA
>JBKGYG010000011.1:0-34676 GCA_046546235.1 Eubacteriales bacterium
ATTCCCACTCAATAGTTGCTGGTGGCTTAGAAGTAATGTCATATACAATACGATTCACGTGTTCTACTTCATTAACGATTCTATTAGAGATTTTTGCTAGTATATTATGGTCAATCCGTGACCAATCAGCAGTCATAAAATCTGATGAATCAACAGAACGCAAAGCTACAGTATAGTTGTAAGTTCTCTCATCACCCATAACTCCAACACTTCTTAAATTTGTTAATACCGCAAAGTATTGACCTAAACCTTTGTCGATTCCTGCTTTTTTTACTTCTTCTCTAAAGATAAAATCCGCTTCCCTTAAGATATCTAACTTTTCTTCTGTAATCGCACCTATAACACGAATAGCTAGTCCTGGTCCTGGGAATGGTTGACGACTTACTAAGAATTCTGGTATCCCAACAGCTCGTCCTAAATCTCTTACTTCATCTTTAAATAAATCTTTTAGTGGTTCTATGATTTCTTTAAAATCTACATGTTCTGGCAATCCACCTACATTATGATGGCTTTTAATAACTGCTGCATCTTTTGTTCCACTTTCAATTACATCTGGATAAATAGTCCCTTGAACAAGGAAGTCAACAGTTCCTATTTTTTTAGCTTCTTTTTCAAATACACGAATAAACTCTTCTCCGATTATCTTTCTCTTGGTTTCAGGATCAGACACACCACTTAATTTATTAATAAATTGTTCCTGAACATTTACTCTAATAAGATTCATATCGAACTGCTCTTTAAATATCTCTTCTACCTTATCACCTTCATCTTTTCTAAGCAGGCCATGATCTACAAAAATACACGTAAGCTGTTTACCCACTGCTTTATGTATTAAAACAGCTGCTACAGATGAATCAACTCCACCTGATAATGCACACAGAACTTGTTTACCACCTATCTTTTCACGAAGTCTTTTAATTGATTCTTGTGCAAAATCAGCCATTATCCAATCGCCTTTACACTGACATACTTCATATAAGAAGTTTCTTATCATTTGTTTACCGCAAGGTGTATGTAGCACTTCAGGATGAAACTGAACACCATAGAGTTTTTTATTTACATCTGCCATAGCTGCTACAGAACAAGTTTCCGTTTTTGCAATGACTTCAAATCCTTCTGGCGGTTCACTAATATAATAAGTGTGGCTCATCCAACAACTTGTTTCTTCATCTACATCTTTGAATATTAAAGCTTCCTTCAATATAGTTAAATCAGTTTTTCCATATTCTCTATGAGTAGCTTTTGTAACTTTTCCTTCTAATAAGTATCCCATCAACTGTGATCCATAACAAATGCCTAATATAGGAATACCTAAATCTAAAATATCTTTTTCTACTAGTGGAGACTTTTCTTCATATACAACCTTGGGCCCTCCAGTAAAAATAATACCTTTTGGATTCTTTGCTTTTATTTCGTCTAATGGAGTATTATAAGGTAATACTTCACAATATACATCTGCTTCTCTTACGCGTCTTGCGATAAGTTGATTATATTGTCCCCCAAAATCAAGGACTATCACTAACTCATGATTCATTATCTTCATCCTCCTAGGAAATTTACGTACAGGGATAATTAATAATTTAACACTTTATTATGTTTTTAAGCTATAAACTGTACTGTTAATACCAACATCTTACTAGATAAAAAATCAAAAGTCAAACATTTTTATAATTATACAATAAAACGTTCGGATTGTCGTCGCTAAGAACAGTGAATTGCCCCTACCATAACCATTTCAAATCACTAATCTCTAATACTTATATGGCAACTTAATTATGAACTTTGTCCCTACTCCAACAATGGTTTCTACTTTAATAACCCCTTTATAAAGTTCTACTATATGTTTAACGATAGAGAGCCCTAAGCCTGTGCCCCCCTGTTTTCTTGAACGCCCTTTATCCACTCGATAAAACCTTTCGAATAACCGTGGTATATGCTCTTTTTCTATTCCAATCCCTGTATCCTCCACTTCAATAATTAGTTGTTTATTAATTTCTTTACACCTTAGAGTAACACTTCCCTTTTCTGTGTATTTGATAGCGTTATCAACTAAATTAATTAATAGCTGTTTTATTCGGTCCTTATTACATTTAAATTTTGGCATATTATGTTGAGTTTCTGATTTTAGTTCTATGTCTGTATTTTTTACCTTCGGACTTAAAATTTCGAGAACTTCATAGACAATATCTTCTATTTTGTAGTAATTAATATTCTTCTCATTTTGTTTTGATTCTATCTCTGATAGTATTAATATATCTTGTATTAATATAGATAATCTTTCTGTTTCTATATCAATAATATCCAAAAATCTATTTGCTGATTTTTCATCACTGATTGCTCCATTTTTAAGTGTATCAACAAAGCCTTTTATAGATGTTAAAGGTGTCTTTAACTCATGGGTTACATTTGAAACAAATTCTTTCCTTATATTCTCTAATTTTTTAATTTGAGTCATATCTTGAATAACTAATAGAGTTCCATTACTTTTTAATGACTTTACTTTTATTGGATTAGCATATATTCTTATGATTTTATCGTCCAATTTTCCCTCTTCAACCATGTATTCACTAGTTTCAATTGATTTTTCTAATACATTGAATAATATTGTACTTCTTACAACATCATAAATTGATTTATTTACAATCTCTCCTTCGATATCTGTCATATCAGTAAATATTTTATTGTAAAAAACTATTTTATAGTTTTCATCAACTGCAACAATTCCATTAATCATACTACTTAGTATTTCTTCTAATTGAGTTTTTCTTTGAGTTAGTTTCCACATATTAATTTTTAGTTTTGAAGACATATCATTAAATGTTTCAGCCAATACACCTATTTGGTCTTTTTGTCTTATATTAATCTTTTTATCATAATTACCTTCTGCAATTTCTTCTGCAGCATCTGTTAATTCATTTATTGGTTGCATAAATAATTTTGTAAAAACAAACGCAACAATCAAAGCTATAATAGAGGATATTATAATAGAAGTAAGTATGTATTCAATCATTTTAAAAGTTAAATTTTGAATTGCATTTAGAGGTATTGATAGTCTTAATACACCTTTAAAATTATTTACCTTTAAAGGTAATGCTGTATAAGCATAATAATTTCCTATTGTCTGACTATATCTAATACTTGAAGCTATTTGTCCAGAAATGGCTTTCTTAACTTCATCTCTATAGGCATGATTTTCCATTATTTGAGGATCTTCATCTGAATCGGCAAATACTATACCATCTTCATCTATTATGGTAATTCTTGCATCCATTTTACTTGAATACTCCATTACAAATTTTTGATACTCATAATCCTTTTTAATACCTTTGCTCTTTATGATATCAGATAATAGTTTACCCTCAGTAATAAATTGTTGCTCATATTGAGCAGTTAAAAAATCATAACTTTTAGACCAAGTAAAGTATACTGATACAACAAGTGTAAATATGATAATACCTAAGTACGTGGCAAACAACTTTCTTTGCATATTCATCCCTGTCCTTTTTCTGCAAATTTATAACCCACACCACGAACAGTTTTAATAAACTTCGGTTTTTTATCATCTTCTTCTATTTTTTTTCGAAGATTTCTTATATGAACGTCTACTGTTCTTGTTTCTCCATAATAATCGTACCCCCATATTTTTTCTAACAAATAGTCTCTTGAAAATACACGACCACGATTTTTTGCTAATAAAAATAATAATTCAAATTCTTTTAAAGGTAGCTCTATTGACTTATCCTTTATTTGAACAGTATGGGTTGAATGATTAATAATAATATCTTCAATAACAACTAAATCACAAATCTTTTCTTCTTTATTTTTATGTTCTTCTGTCCTTCTGAGTACAGCTTTTATTCTCGCTACAACTTCATGGACTCCAAATGGCTTTCCTATATAATCATCTGCTCCCATTTCCAAACCTAAAACTTTATCAATCTCATCACTTTTTGCCGTAAGAAGTATTATAGGAACTTTTTTATGTTTTTTATCATTACGAATCTTTTTAAGCACCTGAATACCATCAATACCAGGCAACATTAGATCTAATAATACTAAATCAACATTATTTTTTTCTAAAACTTCTAGAGCTTTTTCTCCTGTTTCTGCTTGAAGTATATTAAATCCATTGCTGTCTAAATTATATTTTAGTAACTCTAAGATATGCTCTTCATCATCTACTGTTAATATAACTTTTTTATCCATTTTATCCCACCCTAATTTCAAGGAGCTGTTTTATTCATTCATTTTACCAGTTACAATATACTGAATCCATCCTGCTATATTTGTAGCGTGATCGCCCATTCTTTCTAAATATTTAACTATAAATAGAAAATCCACACATTGAGGCACCACTTCTGGTTTGCTTTGCATTAAATCTGATAATTCTTCAGTAATCATATAAAAATATTTATCTATATCATCATCGGTTTTTATAACTTCATTTGCACCTTCAATATCACTTTTTATATAACTATCTATTGTATTTCTAACCATAACTTTAACTTTGCTAGCCATTTCTGGAATATGAATAAGTGGTTTAATGTATTTTTCATGAGCTAATCTAATAGTATACTCAGATATATCAGAACAATGATCTGCTATTCTTTCTAAATCTGTAATAATCTTCATTACTGATGCTATCTTTCTTAAATCGCTAGCCATAGGTTGTTGTCTTGCAATCAACATAATGCATTCACCTTCGATATGATGCTCTAAATCATCTATTTCATCATCTCTTTTAATAACTTCCTCTGCTAATTTAATATCCTGTTTTGTTAAAGCAATGATTGTATCATCTATGGATTTTTCTATTAATGTTCCCATTTTAATAACATTTTTATGAAGAATATCTAATTCTTTTAAAAACTCATGTCTAATTGGCATAGTAAGCCTCCCTTTTTTATTATAATAACTAATCATATACTCCTTACTTCGTAAGTGACTCAAGATTCGTTGAAAACTTAATTTTCAAATCCTTGCAAGCAAGTTTGCAAATTATATTTTCATATTACCAAACATTTTCTCTTTAATCAAATAAATCGTTTGTACTTAATAACGTTTTTGAAATTTATTCCTTATGACAATAGCTACTGAGTTCATCATTAATAATACTACAAGTAATACTACAATAGTTGCTGCAGCCAAATTGGCATATTCTGGTGTGAGTACAGTATCAAGGGTCCAGTAATAAATTTGGATTGGTAATGCTGTAAAATCATCCATTATACTAGTAGGTGTTCTAAGTATTAATGTTGGTATACCCAAAACAACCAGTGGTGCTGTTTCTCCAATTGCTCTAGAAACAGCCAAAATACTCCCCGTTAAAATGCCTGGAAGCGCAGCCGGTAATACTACTGTTCTAATAGTCGTCCATTTTGTTGCACCTAAAGCATATGCTCCATCTTTTAAAAAGCCTGGTACAGCCCTAATTGCTTCTTGACATGCCACCACAATTATTGGTAGTACTAGCAATGATAAGGTTAATCCTCCTGCAAGTACACTAGAGCCTAATCCAAATAACCTTCTAAAAACAGTTAAACCTAATAGTCCAAATATAACCGATGGGACACCTGCTAGATTGGAAATGTTGGTTTTAATAAATCTTTGTATTCTACCTTCTTTTGCATATTCTTCTAAGTAGATTGCAGTAGATACTCCTAGTATGAGTGTTACAGCTATAACTACTAACATCAACATAAAAGAGCCTAATATAGCACCATAAATACCTGATTTTTCTGGAAATATAGAAAGATTACCTGTTAAAAATTTAAAATTTAGCCAACCAATACTTTGTATACCTATTCTATAAAACAATATTGCTAATACTATTAATGGAATTATTATGGAAATAGAAAAGATTTTTCTTGCTAATTTATCTAATAGTACACGTCTTTCCATTCTTTTTTTCATTATCTCTTTATCTATATATTGATTTCTTTCTTTGCCTATGGTAATGCTATTGTTTTTTTCTTTGTTATGAGTCTTATTATTGTCATTCATCATTCCTAGTACTCCTCCCTAAATCTACGAGAAATATATTGGGCTAACAAATTCATGAAAAAAGTAAAAATAAACAATATTAATCCTACTGCATATAAGCTATAATAGCCTGTAGTTCCTGTTCCCGCATCACCACTTGTAAATTCAACAATATAGGCTGTCATCGTCTGCATTGATTTCGTAATGTCAAATGTAAAGTTCTTTGAACTACCACTAGCAATTACTACAATCATAGTTTCTCCAATGGCTCTTGAAATAGCTAAAACAAAAGAAGCAACAATACCTGATAAGGCTGCAGGAAGTACTACTTTAAGTGTCACTTCCAACTTTGTAGAACCTAACGCAGACGCCCCATCGCGAATAGCATCTGGTACAGAATTCATAGCATCTTCAGATAGTGATGTTACTAAAGGAATAATCATAATTCCCATAACAATACCTGGACTTAAGGCATTTTTAGCTTCTAAGCTTGGAATTAGTTCCATTAATAACGGGGTTACAAATGAGTATGCAAAAAAACCATAAACAATGGTAGGAATACCTGCTAAAACCTCTATGATAGGTTTTAGAGTTTTTCTAACATTTTTTGATACAAATTCACTTAAGTACATAGCCGCAGTTAATCCCACTGGAACTGCAACACACATTGCAATTAAGGATGTTATAATTGTTCCATTAATTAATGGCAATATGCCGAAAGAAGGATTTGCACTTAGTGGAGCCAACTCTGTACTGAACACTTCCTTAAATGATACTCTACTAAAAAATTCAGCAGCATCAAAAACCAAAGTTAAAACAATCCCAACTGTAGTCAATATCGAAACTAATCCTGCGACCAGAAAAATACTAGGCATTATTTTTTCTGATCTGTTTTTTTTGTTTTTAATGTTATTCTTTATGATATCTCCAACTTTGATGCTATTATTCATATCCTCACTCCGTTCTAAAATATATTTCCTGTTTGATTTTATTATTAGACATATTCATAAAAATCATACTTATACACCATTATTCTAAATTTATTTAGTACATTCACTGCTTTTTAAAATTTAAGCAAGATAATAATACCTCCTGTTTGTATATATAGAAAGAATAAGTACTTATATTATC
This sequence comes from Eubacteriales bacterium, assembly GCA_046546235.1. Taxonomy (GTDB): domain Bacteria; phylum Bacillota; class Clostridia; order Lachnospirales; family DSM-24629; genus JBKGYG01. The sequence continues at coordinate 7,114 of JBKGYG010000011.1, forward strand.
AACCAAATCGTCCTGTTATATAATCTTCTGTTCTTTGATCCTTTGGACGAGTAAATACATCGGTTGTACTTTGAAATTCTATTACTTCTCCCATTAAGAAAAATGCTGTTTTATCTGAAATCCTACTAGCTTGTTGCATAGAGTGTGTCACTATAGCTATGGTATAGTTGTGCTTTAATTCTTCTATTAAATCTTCTATCTTTTGTGTCGCAATAGGATCAAGTGCAGATGTTGGTTCATCCATCAATAACACATCTGGTTGTATAGCTAAAGATCTTGCTATACATAGTCTTTGTTGTTGTCCACCAGAAAGTGCATAGGCATTATCATTTAATCTATCTTTTACTTCATCCCATAATGCTGCACTTCTTAAGCTTTCTTCAGCAATTTCTAATAAGTGTTTTTTGTTTTTAATTCCATGTATTTTAGGGCCATAAATAACATTTTCAAAAATTGACTTTGGTAATGGGTTAGGCTTTTGAAATACCATTCCTACTGTTGTTCTTAGTTCTTCTACTTTGATGGATTTATCAAAGATATTCGTCCCATGATACAGAATCTCTCCCGTGGTTCTTACACTTGCTACCTTATCAATCATTCGATTTAATGTTTTTATAAAGGTTGATTTTCCACAACCTGAGGGACCTATAATAGCAGTCACTTGATTTTCTTCTATTCCTAAACTTACTCCTTTTAACGCATGTGTTTCCCCATACCAAAGGTTTAAATCCTTTACATCAAATACAACATTCTTTTGAGTATTTTCTTTTTGTGTTTCCATTGTATTTGTTCCCTCCTATTTAATAATGTTTTGACAACAAATTAAGATGAGAAGATATTAGCTCCTCATCTTAATAATGCAATATATTCAACTTAAAAACTTATTATTTAACACTCTCTAATTGTTTTTGATATTCAGCATATACTGATTCTGGCATAGGTGCAAATCCGTTTTCACCAGCTAATTCACTTGCCCCTTCAGTTACAACGAATTTAGCAAAATCAAGAAGTTCTGGTTTTTCTTTTGCGTGTTGTACATTTAAGTAAGTAAATACAGGACGAGTGAATCCAGCATAATCTAAATCTTCACCAATTGTTTCTAATGAAGGTCCAACTGGTCCCGCACCAAAATCAACTTTTACAGCATTTAATTTATCTTGGTTATTTACATAGTAACCAAATCCAAAGAAAGCTATAGCATTTTCATCCTTTGATACTAAGTCTACTAATGTTGAATACTCTTGTTGTAGATTAGCTGTTTTAACCATTTCTTGTTCACCTAAAATATTTTCGTAAAAGAACTCATACGTTCCGTGGTTTTCATTTGGTCCAAAAAACTTGATTTCTTCAGATGGCCACTCTGCTCTTATATCAGACCAAAGCACCTTATCATCTGATCTATGCTTTCCTGATAAATACATATCAACGATTTCATCTTTAGTCATTTCTGTTGCCCAAGTATTGTTTTTATTAATTACCATTGTTAACCCATCATAAGCTAATTTGAATTCTAGAATATCTTCACCCATTTTCATATCTTTTGCTTCAAATTCAGCTATTTCACTGTCTTTAATTTGTCTTGATGCATTTGAAAAATTAGTTTCACCTGGTATAAACTTTTTAAAACCTGCACTAGAACCTGCGCGTCCTACTTGAACACTTACTTTAGATTGTACATTATCCATATAATCTTCAGCAATATGAGCCATAAGAGGATATACTGTACCTGAACCGTCTACAATAACTGTCCCTGATATTGATTTGTTTGACTCTTCATTATCATCTTGCTTTGCACACCCTGCAAATGATGCAACCATTGAAATAACTAAAACCAAAGAAAAAATCACTTTAATATTTTTCATTTTAAAATTTCCTCCTAAAAAGTTGTTTGTATTTTATTGCTAACCACAAATTCAATTTATCATTTGTTTGTTAAGCATATATAATCCCATTGTTAAGTCTGTGTAAAATGAGAAGAAAAATGATTAAACACTCGTTTTTTAGGGAATAATTTATTTTTTTACTTATGAGACATTAAATCATTGTAACGATAAAAGATGCCCAATGGGCACCCCTATATATGATATCTTATATTTTATTATTAACTATCTTATATTTTATTATTAACTATTATTAACTATTTTTTATTTTATTATTAACTAACACTATAATTAGGTGCTTCTTTAGTAATGTGAATATCATGCGGATGACTTTCTTTCAGAGAAGCATTTGTTATCTTAACAAACTTTCCATTAGCTTTTAAATCTTCTATTGTTGCAGCTCCTGAATAACCCATACCTGATTTTAATCCACCAATAATTTGAAAAACTGTATCTTCAAGGTTCCCTTTATATGGAACCCTTCCTTCAACACCTTCTGGAACAAGTTTCTTAGCATCTTCTTGAAAATACCGGTCTTTACTACCCTTTTCCATAGCACCAACAGAACCCATTCCTCTATATACTTTAAATTTTCTTCCTTGATAAAGTTCAGTTTCTCCTGGACTTTCTTCACATCCTGCAAATATACTCCCCATCATACATACATTAGCACCTGCAACTATAGCTTTTACAACATCTCCTGAAAATTTTATACCTCCATCAGCTATAATGGGAATACCATATGAACTTGCAGCCTCGAAACAGTCCATAACAGCAGTTATTTGTGGCACCCCTACTCCTGCTACTACACGAGTAGTACATATTGAACCAGGTCCAATACCTACCTTTACTGCATCAGCCCCTGCTTCAATAAGTGCTTTGGTTGCTTCTCCAGTTGCTACATTCCCTGCAATAACCTGCAACTCTGGATATTTATTTTTAATAAGTCTTACGTTATCAATAACACCTTTAGAATGTCCATGAGCTGTATCTATTACAATAACATCAACTTTATTTTTAGATAATGCATCAATTCGTTCCATAGTATCTTTTGTAATTCCTACTGCTGCACCTACAAGTAACCTTCCTTGTTCATCTTTTGCAGCTTGGGGATATCTTATTCTTTTTTCAATATCTTTAATTGTTATTAACCCTTTTAAATTACTGTCTTCATCAACAATAGGTAGTTTTTCTATCCTGTGTTTACCCATTATTTCTTTTGCTTCATCTAATGTTGTACCTTCAGCTGCTGTTATAAGGTTTTCAGATGTCATTACTTCTTTTATTTTTTTATCATAATCTGTTTCAAATCGCAAATCCCTATTAGTAAGTATCCCAACTAATTTTTTACCTACAGTAATAGGAACCCCAGATATCCTGTATTTCGCCATCAGTTCATTAGCTTCATACAAATTATGATCTGGTGATAAATAAAATGGATCTGTAATAACTCCACTCTCTGATCTTTTTACTTTATCTACTTCATCAGCTTGCTTTTCAATGGACATATTTTTATGTATTATCCCAATGCCTCCTTGTCTAGCCATAGCTATCGCCATTCTTGATTCAGTTACTGTATCCATCCCTGCACTTAATAATGGTATATTTAACTTGATTTTTTTTGTAAGATAAGTTGATAAATTAACTTGATTTGGTAAAACCTTTGAATATGCTGGTACCAAAAGCACATCATCAAAAGTTATACCTTCTTTTATAATTTTGTCCACTATAAAACCTCACTTTCTAAAGGAATATTTAAAGAAGTGTAGCAAATAATAACTTCTTTGTCAATCGCCAGTTGCTTATATGCTTATAATATTTAATTAACCTTTTGTTTTAGATGTACATTTCTAGGAGCATACGATTTGATAGCTTCTAATATTTTGTTGTTTGGTTCAAATAATATTTTTATTTTATTTTTATTTCTTGATATCATAATCACATATGTTTTTTCAGTAATTTCTCCACTTGAACAATCATATTTTTTAGAGTATGAGTTAAACTCTGATTTATGTTCACTCGAAAGTGCTGGCGCCATTATTATTATGCTCTTTGCATCAATACTAGTAACTTTTTTTCTCTTGCGTTTATTCAAGACCTTGTCAAAATCTAATTCGCCTGATGTAAATATATATTCATATTCTACATTTTGATTTGTAAAGAAATAATAAGCTAACCAAGCAACTATAATAGTGCCCACTATATTAATAAATGGAAATGGTAATACCAAAAGTATTAAAACAAAAGCAAGCGTTAAAATTAAAGCTTTTGTTGCCATTACTTTTATTGTTTGTTTTCTTTTTACTATCTGTTCTAAAAAAATATCACCCATAAATTGAAATCCTCCTTTTAAAGTCTATAACTATAATAATATAAAACTATAAATAAGTAAAGTTATGAATTCAAGGGGTTTTAACTAAATAATCAGATTATGTATTCTTCAAATTATAAATATGCTTTAGAAAAGCCCAAGGTATCCCTTAGGCTTTTCATTGAAAGACAAAATTCTATTCATCATTAAATTTTTTATGGATTGCTTCTGCAGCAGTTTTGCCTGCCCCCATTGCTAAAATAACTGTTGCCGCTCCAGTTACAATATCTCCACCAGCATAAACGTTCTCTTTGCTTGTTTCCATTGTTTCTTCTTTTACTATAATTCCTCCCCAGTCTTTTACATCTAATCCTGGAGTAGTTTGTCTAATTAATGGATTTGGACTTTGCCCAATGGCTATAACAACTGTGTCTAATTCTAGAATAAATTCAGAATCTTTTATAGCTATAGGTCTTCTTCTTCCTGATTCATCAGGTTCTCCTAGTTCCATCTTTATACATTCCATACCTGTAACCCAACCATCTTCATTACCTAATATTCGCGTAGGATTATTTAGAAGCTTAAATATAACTCCTTCTTCTTTGGCATGATGGACTTCTTCCAATCTAGCAGGAAGTTCATCTTCACCTCTTCTGTATACAATATATACTTCTTCTGCTCCTAGTCTTAAAGAAGTTCTTGCAGCATCCATAGCAACATTTCCTCCACCTACTACAGCAACTCTTTTTCCGATTTTTACTGGAGTTGGATTATTAGGAAAATCATATCCTTTCATTAAGTTAACACGAGATAAAAATTCATTAGCTGAATAAACACCGTTTAAGTTTTCTCCTTCTATATTCATAAACTTAGGTAAACCTGCTCCACTACCAACAAAAATAGCTTTATAACCTTCTTCTTTTAACTCTTCTACTGTAATAGATTTTCCAACAACAACATTTGTATTTATTTCAACACCCATATCTATAATATTCTGAATTTCTCTTTCTACTAATTCTTTTGGCAAACGAAACTCTGGTATTCCATACATAAGAACACCACCTAATTTATGAAGCGCTTCGAAGATAGTAACTTCATATCCTCTCTTGGCAAGCTCACCAGCACAAGTCAATCCTGCTGGGCCACCACCAACCACAGCTACTTTCTTACCATTTTTATCTATACTTTTAACATTATTTTCATTTTGAGCTATAACATAATCCCCTACAAAACGTTCTAATCTACCAATACCAACAGACTCTCCTTTTTTAGCCCTGACACAAACTTTTTCACATTGATTTTCTTGAGGGCAAACTCGACCACAAATTGATGGCAAAGCATTTTCACTTGTTATTATATTATAAGCTTCTTTAAAATTCTCTTGCTTTAAAGCTTTAATAAACTCTGGAATCGGAACATTTACTGGACATCCTGAAACACAAGGTTTGTGTTTGCACTGCAAACAACGTTCTGCTTCTTCTATTGCTTGTTCCTTAGTATAACCTAAAGCTACTTCATCAAAATTCTTACATCTATCCTTAGGATCTTGTTCCGGTATTTTTATTTTTTTGGGACTCATATTAGGCATTATTTCCCCTCCTTTAACCCAATTTTACAAATATGCTCTTCTTCTTGTTTGTATATATTCTGTCTACGGATACATTCATCAAAATCAACTAATAATCCATCAAAATCCGGACCATCAACACAAGCAAACTTAGTTTCTCCTCCAACAGTTACACGACATCCACCACACATTCCAGTACCATCAATCATAACTGGGTTAAGAGATACTCCTGTTGCTATTCCTAATGGTTTAGTTATACCTACCACTGCTCTCATCATCATTAGTGGTCCAATAGCAATAACTTCATCGTATTTTTCACCATTATCTAAAAGGTCAGTTAAAACATTAGTAACAAAGCCTTTTTTACCTTTAGAACCATCATCTGTGGCATAATATACATTATTACAAATTGCTTTAAATTCATCTTCTAATATTATGTATTCTTCTGATCTCCCGCCTAATATTACATCTACTTCTACACCTAATTCGTAAAGTTTTCTAATCTGTGGATATAAAGGCGCTGCTCCTACTCCCCCACATATGCCTAGAACTCTTTTATGATCTTTTAATTCCGTTGCTTTTCCTAGTGGCCCAACAAAATCAACAATACTGTCTCCCGTTTTTTTTCTGCTTAATAATTGTGTAGTATATCCAATAACTTGATATATTATAGTAACAGTCTCTTCTTCTCTGTCATAATCTGCAATTGTAAGTGGAATACGTTCACCATTTTCGTCAACTCTTAAGATAATAAATTGACCTGGTTCACATTTGCGAGCTACAAAGGGTGCCCTTACTTTCATCAATTCAACAACTTCATTAAGTTTTTTCTTTTCAACAATCTTATACATATTATTCAACCTCACTATAATTTATAAATACTAATAAATTTATATATGATGTTATTATACTATATTATTAGTAAAAATTCATTCTTTAAAGCTTAAAATATCTGTTAATACCTTCCTGATAAAACAAAAAATAAAATGTTTTCTATAAAAAGAAAATCCTAGCATCTAGGATTTTCTTTAATAAGCTTTTATCCAAAGTTTATATAAGTTATATTATACTACGCCTTGAGCAATCATTGCATCAGCAACTTTCAAGAATCCAGCAATGTTAGCACCAATAACATAATTAATTTCATCACCATATTCTTTAGCAGTTACACTACAGCTTTTAAAGATATTCTTCATAATCTGTTGTAATTTTTCGTCAACTTCTTCAAAAGTCCATGAAATTCTACCGCTATTTTGGCTCATTTCTAATCCTGAAGTAGCAACCCCACCAGCATTTGCTGCTTTTGCTGGTCCAAATAATATTCTTTTTTCTAGGAAATAGTCAACAGCATCAGGAGTTGAAGGCATATTTGCACCTTCAGCAACAGCGATACATCCATTTGATACTAAAATTTTTGCTGCCTCTAAATCTAATTCATTTTGTGTTGCACTTGGAAGTGCTATATCACAAGGAACATTCCAAATGTTTGTAGAACCTTCGTGATATTCTGCCTCTGGATGATACTTTACATATTCTTTTATTCTTTTTCTTTCAATTTCTTTAATTTGTTTTACTGTATCTAATTTAATTCCGTCTTTATCATAAATATATCCACTAGAGTCACTTAATGCTACAACTTTAGCACCTAAATCATATGCTTTTTCAGTAGCATATATTGCAACATTACCTGACCCAGAAATAACAACCGTTTTTCCTTTAAAAGAATCTCCTTGAGCCTTTAACATTTCTTCTGTAAAATAACACAAACCATATCCAGTTGCTTCTTTACGAACCAAACTACCGCCATATGTTAATCCTTTACCTGTTAAAACCCCTGTTGATTCATTTCTGATTTTCTTATACATTCCATACATAAAACCAATTTCTCTTGCACCAACACCAATATCTCCTGCTGGAACATCAGTATCTGGTCCAATGTGTCTGTAAAGCTCTCTCATAAAGCTATGACAGAAATTCATAACTTCATTATCTGATTTGCCTTTTGGATCAAAGTCACTTCCACCTTTTCCCCCGCCCATTGGTAAGCCAGTCAATGAATTTTTAAATATTTGTTCAAATCCTAAAAATTTAATAATTCCTAAGTATACACTTGGATGAAATCTTAATCCACCTTTATAAGGTCCGATAGCTCCATTAAATTGAACTCTAAATCCTCTGTTCACTTGAACTTTTCCTTTGTCGTCCACCCAAGGAACTCTAAACATAATAACACGTTCTGGTTCAACAATTCTGTCTAACACACCTTTTGCAACCAATTCAGGGTTACGTTCTACTACAGGTTCCATACATTGCAGAACTTCTTTGACTGCTTGATGAAATTCTGTTTCTGCAGGATTCTTCTCTACAACTTTCTTCATCAAACCTTCTAAATACTCATTTTTAAAACTCATATTTTCATCCTCCACCTATATATTTTTTTATTATCTCTTAATAGAGACTTTATATCTTTTAACACTTTATTATTATAAAGCAAAACACCCCTTTTTTGCAAGTTTTTATTTGCAAAGTTTCAAAAAAAAGTTAACAAAATTAGTCAAAAATTATGTATAATATGACTATAGGATTATATTTACTATGTTATACTTTGATTTAAAATATTTGCAGCAAGAATAACTATATTATTTTCAACAAAATATTTAAGGGGTGGTTCAATGAAATCCTAAAAGTTGGCAAAGGCGATATTAATATAGTTTTAACTGGGGGACTTCATGCAAGAGAGCGATTAAATCCATATCTATTAATGGAGCTAATAAAATTAATAAAAAATAGCCATATAGTATTAAACTATATGGCTACTATTATAAATTACTTTATTACATCATTCCCATACCTGGTGCTCCACCTGGTCCTGCTGGCATTGCTGGTTCGTCTTCTGGAATATCAGCAACTACAGATTCAGTTGTTAGTAATGTTGAAGCAACTGATGTTGCATTTTGTAATGCACTTCTTGTTACTTTTGCTGGATCAATTATACCTTCTTGAACCATATCAACATATGTTTCTTTTAATGCATCGAATCCAAAACCTTCTGTAGATTCCCTTACTTTATTAACTACTACAGAGCCTTCTAATCCTGCATTTACAACTATTTGACGAAGTGGTGATTCTAATGCCTTAAGAATAATCTTAGCACCAGTTTTTTCATCACCTTCTAATTCATCTAATAATTTTTCTATTTCTTTTGTTGCATGGATATATGCTGTTCCTCCTCCTGCAATTATACCTTCTTCAACTGCTGCACGAGTTGCTGCTAAAGCATCTTCCATACGTAGTTTCTTTTCTTTCATTTCTGTTTCAGTAGCTGCACCAACATTAATTACTGCTACACCACCTGAAAGTTTAGCGAGTCTTTCTTGTAATTTTTCTCTATCAAAATCAGAAGTAGTCTCTTCTATTTGAGTTTTAATTTGATTAATTCTTGCTTGTATATCTGCATTCTCTCCAGCACCGTTTACGATAATAGTGTTTTCTTTTTCAACTCTTACAGATTTTGCACGACCTAACATATCCATAGTTGTTTCTTTTAAGTCTAATCCAACTTCTTCAGAAATAACTGTTCCACCTGTTAAGATAGCAATATCTTGTAACATAGCTTTTCTTCTATCACCAAAACCTGGTGCTTTAACTGCTACACAGTTAAATGTTCCTCTTAATTTATTAACTACTAATGTAGCTAAGGCTTCACCTTCAACATCTTCAGCTATAATTAATAATTTTGAGCCTGATTGAACGATTTGCTCAAGAACTGGAAGTACTTCTTGGATATTACTAATTTTCTTGTCAGTAATAAGTATATATGGATCGTCTAATTCAGCTACCATTTTATCCATATCTGTTGCCATATATGGAGATAGATAACCACGATCGAATTGCATACCTTCTACTAAATCTAATTCAGTATCCATTGTTTTTGATTCTTCTATTGTTATAACACCATCATTAGATACTTTTTCCATTGCATCTGCAATTAACTTACCTACTTCATCATCCCCAGCAGAAATAGCTGCTACTTTAGCAATTTGATCTTTACCATTAAGTATTGCACTCATTTCAGCAATAGATGCTACTGCTTTTTCTGTAGCTTTTCTCATACCTCTTCTTAAAATAATAGGATTTGCACCTGCTGCAATATTTTTAATTCCTTCTTCAATCATTGATTGAGCAAGGACAGTAGCAGTTGTTGTACCATCTCCAGCTACATCATTTGTCTTTGTTGCAACCTCTTTAACTAATTGTGCTCCCATATTTTCAAATGGATCTTCTAACTCAATTTCTTTTGCAATTGTAACACCATCATTTGTAATAAGAGGGGTTCCAAATTTTTTATCTAATACAACATTTCTTCCTTTTGGTCCAAGTGTTACTCTAACTGTATTTGCTAATTGATCTACACCAGACTCTAAAACTGCTCTAGCTTCTGCACCAAACTTAATATCTTTAGCCATTAATAAATTCCTCCTTTTTTTATTATTCTACTATTGCTAATATATCGCCTTGTTTTACTATGATATAGTCTTCACCGTCAAGTTTAACTTCTGTTCCTGCATACTTTGAATAAATTACTTTATCTCCTACTTTTACTTCCATTTTAACTTCTTTACCATCAACTGTTCCACCCGGGCCTACTGCTATAACTTCAGCTTCCTGTGGTTTTTCTTTCGCTTGATTAGGTAATACAATACCTGATTTAGTTTTTTCTTCAGCTTCTAATTGTTTAATAACAACTCTGTCACCTAAAGGTACTAATTTCATTAGAAAACCTCCTTTTATTATTTCATATTCTGTTTTGTTAGCACTCTATGTTAATGAGTGCTAATTTCAATCTATATATTATTAGAATCACTATTATTATGCAAACCTTTTAATAAGCTAAAATTAGTGATTATAATTAATTACCAATGATTAACTTTGATTATCTCCTATTTTCTTCTTTTTATTCAATTTTATACCACAAATATTCTGATGCAAAACATAAAAAATAGCATCCATACAGTTGTAGGGGCGATTCACGAATCGCCCACTACCCAATATTACCAAAGCAATATAAACACCTTTTTACTTAATAGTCTTCAAAGCAAGCTCCAAATCAGTAAGAGGCTCAAGGCATTCTCCTTTATGACAAACATAAATTGTTGTTTTCCCTTCAATAGGCTTTTTAATATCCTTTGGCGTACTAATCTTTAAACTTAAATAGGGGACTGCCTTTTCAGACAATTTCCCAATAAAATTATTGATACCGTCAATGTTTTGACTATCATTTGGCGCAATAACAATATCTTGCACTGGATTCAACATTAACATTAAACTAATTAAAGAAAAAGTATAACTAATAGGAGAAGACATTAATATATCCATATGTTTTTCATAGAAATTATAGACCTTTTCTTCTAATTTATAGTCCTCTGTAATCCGTGCTATTTTTAACATAACTAATAAACCTACCGAATTACCTGACGGTACAGCTCCATCATATGTTTCTTTTGGTCTTAATCCCATCTCTCCTTGATCTTTTGTCATATAAAAACTACTACTATCATTATCAAAAAATTTATCCATTAAATAATTAAATATTTTTATCGCTTTATCTAAATATTTTTTATCCAATGTAGACTCATATAACTCAAGAAGTCCCCATACAAAGAAAGAATAGTCATCTACAAAAGATTCTTTTTTAATTTCTCCATCCCTATACCGAATAAAAACTTCTCCATCTTCAGTTGTTAATTTATCTAAAATAAAATCAGCACTTTTCTTAGCAACATCTCTATATTCATCGTTATAAAAGGCTCTACTTGCATACGCAATTCCTACTATCATTAACCCATTCCAAGATGTAAGTATTTTATCGTCCTTATGAGGATGTATCCTTTTCTCTCTTGTTCTAAATAATTTCTTTTTCGAATCTTTGAATTTATTTGACTTTATATTCTTTTTAATTGTTTCTTTATCCTTATCAATAAGATTTAATATATTTTTACCTTCAAAATTTCCTTCCTTAGTTACATTATAGTACTTAGCAAATGCTTTTCCTTCATCTTCACCTAGTATTTCAATTATCTCATCATAATCCCATATATAAAAAAGTCCTTCTTCACCTTCAGAATCAGCATCTTCGGCACAATAAAAGCCTCCTTCAGAATCTTGCATATCTCTAACAATATAGTCTATTACTTCTTCGACTATATGCTTATAGCATTCATCTTCTGTAATGCAATAAAATTTTGTATAAGCATAGATTAAAAGCGCATTATCATAAAGCATCTTTTCAAAATGAGGAACAAGCCATTTTTGATCTGTTGAATATCTAGAAAAACCTCCTCCAAGATGATCAAATATTCCTCCTTTATACATACTATTTAGAGTTTTTTCTAACATATTTTTTGCTTCATTACTAGAATAAAAATGATAATAATACATTAAATAAATAAGTGACCCAGGCATAGGAAACTTAGGCGCTTTTGAAAAACCACCATATCTTTTTTCAAAGCTCTGCTCTAATTGTTTAAATGCTTTATGAAAAACTTGTTCATCTACTTCCCCTTTATCAAATGACATCTTATTATAAGATTCAATAGACTCTTTAATATTCTTACCACTATTGATTAGTTTGTCTTTCTTCTCTGTCCAAGCTTTTCTTATATTCTCAAGTAATTCTATAAAACCAATAGAACCATACCTAGATTGCTTAGGAAAATAAGTCCCAGCATAAAAAGGCAACTTATTAGGAGTTAAAAATACACTTAAAGGCCATCCCCCATGCCCTGTTAAAGCTTGACAAACATCCATATAAACATGGTCAATATCAGGACGTTCCTCTCTATCGACTTTTATAGCAATAAAATTATCATTAAGAACCTTTGCAACCTCTTCATCCTCAAAAGATTCTCTCTCCATCACATGACACCAATGACAGGTCGAATAGCCGATGCTAACAAAAACAGGCTTATCCTCATCGCAAGCCTTTTCAAATGCTTCTTCACTCCATGGATACCATTCAACCGGATTATAGGCGTGTTGCAGTAAGTAAGGTGATTTTTCTTCAGCTAATCTATTAGGTGTAGCTGTAGTAGTTGTCATTATACTGCCTCCATTTCTTATTCATAAATATTCCTCTTTATTATTTACAAGTTTTACCTAATATACCCATGTTATTTATGAATCTTATAAAACAAATGATAAACTCCTCTATTTCATACTTACCTAATTAAATTTTTCTTAAACTCTCAGATCAACTGAATTATCACAAAAGAACCGTCCCCTTGTGATGGAGGCTTGCCGGGAGCACATATAAAAAATCTAGTGCCCAAAGGCACTAGATCTTTTGTTATTATAAGAGTATTTCTATATCACTATTTTCTTTTAATTCTTCTACCATTTCCATAAAGTTTGCTTGTTCTTTTTCTTGTGTAATATTTTCTTCTAATTTATCTTTTAATTCTTCATAAGTCGGAATTGGTTCTTCCTCTGCATCCTCTTCTCCTTCTTGACTTTCAGCTTCTGCTTCAAGTTGTTCTATATATACACTATAAGCATTTTCTATTTCTTCTTCGGTAACATTGGCTGGTTCCATGTTTTCTTCTACATATTGATAAATTATCAAATCATTTACTATTAACTCTTTAACATCGTCTTCAGTTAAATTGTTTGATTCAAGAATTGTATTATATTCCTCTTCTGATCCATATTGCTCTTTAACTGAATCTAATTGTTCTTCTATATCTTCATCAGTTATTTCATATTCTTCATTTTGTGCTGCTTGTAATAATACTTCGTCTTGAATTAATCCTTGTATTGCTTGTTGCTCTAACATCTTAATCGTTTCTTCGCCTTCTTCACCTTCAAAGGACATTCCATACTGTTCATAAGTTTGAATAAGACTATTTAGGTTATTATCAAAATCTTTTCTTGTTATACCAACATCATTTACAGTTGCTACAATTTCTTCATCCTGCTGATTATTTGATTTGTCCTCGTCTTGATTATCACTTTCGTTATCCACTATTTCTGTTTCTTCCTGCTGGTTATTTGATTTATCCTCGTCTTGATTATCACTGCAACCTACTATTAAAAACACCAACATAAATATTGCAACAATTATACTTTTTTTCTTAATTAACATTAAATTACTCCTCTCAATTATTATAAATTTGATGTGCCTCATGTTAACACATAATATTTGCAATAACAAGTTTCATAAGGTTATAAAGCTCCTTACAACAAAGCAAAACATCACTATTCATCGATATTAAGCTTATTTTGTTAAAAATTTGTGAACAATATAATTAACCGTAATCGTTCAGTATTTAGAGCATATATTCTAAATTTCATGTTTTAATTCGCGAAAATATTCATTGATTAGGGCCTCTTGATATCCAGCTTTTCTTTTTTCATTTAATTCATTAATAATAGGGGTTAATTGTATATCCTCTATATGTTTTAACTGTTTTAACCTTCTATCATTAATTCTTTGATTTGATATAGAGAGTAAATAATTATCTACTGTATACCCCCAGTAATTAAATACTTCACCGTATCTCTTTTTCAATTTATATGCTATAAGTAAACCTTCAGGGTCAAAATCACCTGCATAGTACATTTTTGTATAATTTAAAGCAAGTTTGTCTAATAATAAATATGTTGATAATTTTATTTGACCATTAGTGCAAATACAGGAAAAGTTATCTTTATATTTATTTATTAATGCCCCCATAACTGTTGGATTTTCTATGATATAAACCTTATCTGTAATGCTTTTTATATTTTTAACTTCTCTTATATTCCATAACGATATATTTAAAGGCTCATTTCTTTTGAAAAACCCTTGCCACCCTTTATGTACTTGTCCATTGTTATATCCCAAAAGTCCTTTGCATATAGTATAATTTGATAACGGATCTCTTAATAGTCCAGCTTTATACAATAACTCATTTTTTTCTTCTCCATCTCTTGGAATGTTTAGACTAAATTTATTGCTCAAGTAATAGTACAGCATTTGTAGTATATCTTTCCCTTCATCTAAAGCATGGGGATTTCTTAGATATTTAGTAGCAAATACTGCTATTTGTTCAATTGAATTATTTTTATATGGCAAATGTAATATTACTTGATCCAAATTTTGTATCAAATGTTTAAGTTCTTCTTTATTATTATTATATCTTTTAACAAAGATTTGATATACTTTTGTTCCAATTTCTTTTTGTAATTCAAGCCACCTTATAAAACTATCATCTTCTAAAGTACTATATAATTCTTTAAAAAATTGTTCTTTCTCTATTTCTTCAACTCTTTTTTTCTCTTTGTTATATATTATAGTTGCATTATAATATCCTTCAAGAAGGTCTTTAAGTGTTATACCCTTAAATACCGTTTCCCCTAAAGATTCTTCGAATTTTTTAAGAGATATTGTTGCAGTTTTATTAGTTGAATAGTCTTTACCCATTAACCCTGATAAAGCTTCTTTTTCTTCTTTTGTTAATTGTTTTAAAACTATATTTCCTCCAACATGTCCAAGAGATTCATATTTACTTTTCATTAATTGTAATAACCTTTGAAAACCTTTTTCCTCTTTAAAATAATCAATACATTTATCTAGTTTATTATTAACTTGCATTCTCCTCATCCTCAACAATTTGTTCAGAGTTAGGTACTACTAATTCTTTTATTTTTCCATTCCATCGATATCGTATCACAGAGACAAATTTAGCATTATTTGGACGTATTAATTCACATATAGCTAATGATGGTACTGTTTCATAATCTCCCCACAGTATCTGTGAATTTATTATAAAGCTTAAGTCCAATTCTACTAATAGTCTAAACATATCTTGAATATTATTCTCATCAACTCCAGCAAATGCTTCATCTAATGATATAAGACGAGGACTGTCTTTTCTTGCCCCATCATATCTAGCATAAACTGCCGAAAATAGGGGTACATACATAGCCATAGCTTTTTCTCCTCCACTAAAGGTGAAAAACTGGTTATTAGTTAATTCTTTTTTGTTTTCTCCCTCTTTTACAAAAAATAATTGAAACTCAAACCACTGACGATAATCTAATACCTCTTTGATAATTGATAAAAATGTTTGGCTTTGTCCCATTTCTTTTAGCTGATTTTTAGCCTCTTCTAATTTTGACCTAAAATGCTTAGTAATTTTTTCTCTTTCTTCTATAGGAAGTAACCTAGGGTCTTTATTTAAAATATCTACTAATTCAGAAGTAGCTAATTGATCTTCCATTTCAGCTTTTTTCTTTTTCCACCTTAAGCTTAATGTAAGTCCACTTGAAGTATTCATAGATTCCATTAATTGATTCATTTTTTTAACCCATCGTTCACTATGCTGTATTTTAGCACGTATTTTTCTACTAATCGAGTGTATTAAGATTTCCTCAAATAGATATCTATCACTGTCTTTTAAAAGATTCTGTTGTTCTTTTATTTTATCTTCTAATAATTGAATAAGTCTCATAAAAGGTACTTCTTTTCCTTCAAATTTTCCTTTTATGTCTATTCTTTTTTGCTTTCTAACTGCAGATATTATTTCTTTATCTTCTATATTATCTATTATTCCCTCTTTTTCAATAAATATATTTTTCATGTTTAAATTATATTCAGCTAAGGCTCCTGTATTTTGATGAAATTTTTCCTGAAGAGCTGTTAGGTAATCTTGTCTTTCTTTTGGTTGTTTTAATAATAGTTCATAAGCATTTAATATCTTTTTAGCAATTTGAATATTATCATCATTATTCATACTATTATCAACTGCTAATTCTACATAACATAATTTATATTCTGCTATAAAGCTATCTTCAAATATGTTATATAATTTATTATACTTTGTATATTCCATAGAAAATGTTTCTTTTTCTTTAATATTATGTTTAATATCATCTTCTGCTTTTGTTTTATCTACTAAACAACCTTCTCTTTCTTTTGGGATTTCTTCTAATCTGCTAATACACTCTTTGATTTCGTCTTCTATGCTTTTTATATCTTTTTCAGCTAATAATTCCTTAGTTTGCAATAGTTCTTTTTTATTTTTATTTAGAATTAATTCTATTTTATTAATATCACTCTGCAAGTCATCTATATGATGTAAATTATATTCATATTGTTCATCTTGAATTTGCAACATATTTTTCTTATCTAGATATTTATTGTGTAAAACTTGAAGATCATTCATATTTTCCTGATACTCTTCCATATTCTCTACTGCTTCTGCAAATAGTTCAACCTTAGGTGATATAGTGATTGTTTTCGTAAGTTCATAAATTAATTCCTTTTGTTTTTGCCACTGTTCATATATCTCTTGAGATTTCACTTCTTCTTCTTTTAATATCGAAAGTGAATGGTTATAATTATCTTTTGACATTTTATAATCCCTAAATGCTGTTTCTAAATCAATAGTTTTTGGAAATTGATCTTTCTCATTAACCAACTGAGTGATTTTTTGTTCTATCTTTCCAATCTCTCTATTAATATTTTCTATTAATTTTTCATATTCTTCAACTTGGACTTGCAATTCATTTATTTTTTTGGCTTTATATCTTTTCCTAGCTTCATACCCAATAAATTGAGGCGTATAATTTTTAGATACATGTCCTCTTAAGATACCTAAACCATATTGGCCTGTTTCAGAAATAAATGTTCCTTGTTCTAGTGGGTCTAATAAAAAACTTTTTAAAACATCATCCAACACTTCTAATTCAACTGTTTTTTGATCTTTTGTATCTATTTTAAGATATTGAGATAATTCATGTTGAAGTATTTTAGGATCTGCAAAAATATATTTATCTGCTATCTCTTTATTAGGAATCAATATTTGATCCTTATACTTAGGAGGTACAATTAAAGCATCCAAAATACCCATATCTAGTAATGCCTCTTCTATTATACCTTTTTGTTCTTCTGTCAAATTATCTTTAAAATCAAACGCTTTGTACAAAGGTATATATGGTATGTTTTTATCATCTAATTTTTTTCTATTTTTTATGATTTTATCTTCTCGTTGAGGCTCTGGATCTTTTTTTGTTTCCCACTCTTTTATTTGTTTTTTTAGATCTTCTAAATTTTTATTATAAGTTTCAATTTCTCCTTCTTTTATTGCTTTCTCTTTATCATATCCACTTTTTATTTTATCAAAACTTATCCTAACAGGAGTATAAATATCTTCATAATGACATTCTTCCCCATATTGATCAACGGCGTGTATTACGCTTGAGAGACTCTCTTTTGCAATTTTTAATAATTTGTTGTTTGATTCCCAATAATATACCTTCTCATTAAATTCTTCTTTAATTTCGCTAAGTAACACTTCGTGTCTTTCTTCTTCTTTTTGTTTATCCACTGCATCTTTTTTCGCTTTATCCGTTCTTTTCAATTGCTCATCGTATTCACTTTTCTTCTGCTCTCCTAATTTTATACTATCTAGAGCTTCTTTTAGCTTTGACTTATATGTTCTTACTTGCCCTAAAGTATAGTTAAAATTATATTTTTGGTCGGTTTTTTCTTTCAATTCATCTATTAAAAATTTATGTTCGTCAAAATGACTAATATTTGCATATTCTTCCATTTCTTCTAACATACTGAATATATTAGATTCTTCTTTTTCTATTTCTTCTTTTAATTCCCTTCTTTTATAGTGGAGCTCTCTCTCTTTTTCCTTAGCTACTTCAAGTTTACTATCCTTCATTTTTTTATCTTTTTCGTTTTGGGCTATAATTTCTTCTAATTCTTGTTCCTTCTCTTTTAGCTTATACGCATCTAACCCTTGCAACTTCTTTTTTTTATTAGTAAAAAGCTCTTTTTCAATATCTAATTCTTCTAATTTTGTCTCTAATTCAGAAATTATTTTTTTATTATCTGCTATATTTTTTCCTAATTTTTCTAGCTTAAAATGATATTCATTTAATTTTTTATTAGCCATTATATAATCTTGAGCTTTTTCTGCTAATGTATATTCATTATAGTTTTTATAGGCATTAGATATTTTTCTTGCAGATCTTTGACTCTCTTCTAACATTTCAAGATTCGATTTTATATTATCCATATTCTCGATTGCTTCTGACATAGGTCTTAGATCCTCATCTGTAAGGGTTTGAAGTGCATTAGCCATTATTTCATATATAACAGTTGGCTTAAAATCTTTGGATAATTTTGGACTTCTTAGCTGTATTAATAATTTAATGAGCTCATCATATGAATCTATTTCGTCAAAACCAAATAACATTTCATTTACCATACTCATATATTCTTTTTGAGCAACAAAAAACTTTCCACCTTGTCCTATTCTATTTTCTAGTTCTTTTTTACTTAATGCTATTTTATCACCGATATTTTTATATAAATAAAAATCATATCCTATACGTCTACCATCAGTAATAACAAAATACCAAGAATCTAATTTAGTATTCTTCTTTGCCCTAAGTCCCATAGCAATTGTTATATATTTCTGAGCCTTAGGCTTAACAAATTCTAGATAAATGTAGCCCGTTCTTTCATCTTGTTCAATGTCTCCACCAATTAAATAATTTTCTATTTTTCTAGCCTTAGAACCAAAAGGATCTAAACGACTAGGTGTTTTGTTACCATCTAATAATAAAGGGATAAAACTTTGCATTGTAACAGATTTACCTGATCCGTTTGAGCCTCTTAGTAACAATCTTCCATCTTCAAAAACAAATTCTTCATCATCATAGTACCAAAAATCTATTAATCCTGCTCTATTTATTTTCCATTGTTCCATTTTATCCCTCCTCCTGTGTTATCTGGTCTAAGTATTCTTGTGGATACTTCCCATTTATTTTACCAATAATTGGATATATAGTAACTTCTTCATTGTATTTATCATATTTCATCATTTGAAAAGATGACATATATTCAATAATTTCATTAACAATTTTATCAAAAGAGGCTTCTCTATATAATTTGCTCCAACCTATTTGATTTTCGTTTATACATTTTTGCACTAGTTTTGCAAATTTTATCTTAGAAATATTAATCAAATCATTTACCTTTGGTATTATTTCTTCAGTTTTAATTTGCTCGTATATTATTTTGTTTAATTGTAAAATTATATCTGATATATTCTTTTTGTTTGGAAACACATCTCTAAATTGGCTATCTTCTTTAAGCAACATATATGCACTTGTTTTATGTATGTGTAAAGCTGAATTAAAATATTTTTCTAAATCATTCTCTATAATATGATGATATTTTTTAATATATAAATAATCTTGATCTTCTTCTTCATTTTGAGTATCTCTATTTACAGCTGGTGACATAATCAATCGCCTATATACTCGATTCCTTCTTACTGTTCCTCTATCTGTTTCAAGATCAAACCATTCTCTTTCTTCAAAAGCTTTATAATCATTAATATCCATTATATTAAAATGAAATCTTCTCATAAAATATTTGGAGATTCCTGTGTTTTCATATAATACTTCTGCTGTTAATTCTTCTGCAAATTGCTTTTCATCTCCATCATTAGTTCTAATCAATCCTTCTTCTTCACAAAAGTTAAGAACTTTTATCAGGCTTCTTCTTTGTTGATACAAAGTCCAATCAATTACATCTTTATCAGGATACTGAGCTTCTAAAAAGTCTGTTATCTCAGATAATATAAATTGTTCCTCTGCACTATGATCCTCTAAAAAAACTAAAATGTAACACAAAAAAATATATTCCATAGTAGTTTTAAAATCCCTAAGCCCCATCCATCCCTCTGCTTTGCCAGGTATTTTCTCAAGTTTTATCATATAAGGATTTATAATAAGTTTGTAACCTAATTTCTCTTGAATAAAGTTTTTATATTTTAAACATTCATCCTTTATTTCATAATATAAGTCTTTTTCTCTTTGCTTTAGTATCCATCGTTTTTCTAGTAACACTTCTAATGCATTCATGTTAAGCCTCCTCTTTAAAAACCAAAACAAACTGAGGCATTACAAATTCCCCGTCTTCTGATACTATTACACAAGATTCTGTTTCTTGTGGATTCTTCAATCTATATAAGCGTCCATTTTCTGTTTTCCCCTTATGATTTATATTAACTAAAGCTTTTGTTAACCAACGTAACATTGCCTTTCTAGCATAAGGCTCAATATATTCAATTGTAGAAAAATCTAAAACATTATTTTTTATGTATTTATATATAATTTCATCTTCTTCTTGACGTTGTTTAATTATCTTTTGCCTCATAGCTTCTTTTTCTTCTGTCTTATCAACTATTGGGGTTCTTTTAGATTTTTCCCTATATGTTCTAACTCTAGGTTTTATAGAATATTCTAATGGTTTTTCTTCATAAACACTAGTATTAATACTTTCTGTCTCTTTTTTAAAATCACCTTTAAGATGTCTTGGACTCTCAATACCAAAAACATATGAAGATAATTTATGAGCCTCAGTAATTGAATCGCAATTAACAAACAAACTACTAATTTTTTTATATTCTTCTTTTCTATTAGCTGTTTGATTAGATGCTTCTGATATCTGTACTGCATACCTTGTAATCTTTCTTATTATTTCATTAGTCATTTCAAAAAGTCTAGATGCTTCACTTTCTCTATTCTTATTGCCTAAAAACCACTCTTTAAGACTTGTCCACCTATTTAATATATTATCTTCTATCATTTGTGGGGTGATTTGTTCTTGATCACTTCGTGGAATACTTAATTTATAACGAACTAGTTTATCCACAAATACACTCTCTTCTTGCTCTGATATTTCTTTTAAGATTAATTCAATAATTTGTACATATTGATGTAGATTCTTGATAAAATCTCTTAGATATTCTATCAGTTTATCTTTAAACACAAGAAAGCTTTGGGTTCTCATCATTTCATCGGCTTTTATACTTTGCCAATCTCTAATATAATCTTGGTAATTTTCATTCAGGCGTTTGAAATTATCTTTAATCTGATTCCACCAAACACCAACTTCTTTATCGTCTTTTTTTATAATATCCTTAAATAACTTAAGATCATCTTTTAACCTTTCTAATAAAGAAGCCTCAAGGGACGCTCCTTCAACATGTAATCTTTCAAGTTTTAATATCATTCTTTCTATTTCAATTGTATATTCTGTTAGTTGATATCTAAACTGTTTATTCTTAAATTCTTCAATTGTAGCTGCTTTTGTAGTATCTTGTACAGCATATAAGTTTTTCCACTCTGCTAATGTATCTAAATCTTGTTTGCATTGATCTATTGTATAATTTTGAAAATGGTCAAGTTTCTTTAATTCCTCATATACTTCTTCTTTATAAATCCAATATCTAATAGCATCGTATTGCTCGTAAAAAAAACGAATAATAGCTCTATATCGCCAAGTGTTTTCCGTTGCTAAATATTTGACTTCTTCTATTGGTTTTAATATTTGTGAATTCAATTGCATGTTATCAACACCGTTCTAATATAATACTTTTAGCTATCTTATCTTGTCCTTTTTTTGCTTTTGTTTTTTTATGCTTTTTATCTAATCAACCTATAATTTTCATTATTTACCGACTGGTAGTTAATAGAAGAACTAAATAATATTTCTTATAAATTTACCAACCTCGATACTTTTTTATTATACATGGATTTTACGAATTTTTCTACAACTAAAGAAGGGAAGTTCAATTCTTTTTTAGAATATAATATATTCCTACTGCACTTTATTCATAATTTCCCTCTTAAAAGTTAGGACTGTTGCCATATAGCAACAGTCCTCAGACTGTAGACAAAGTCAAATTATTATAAATACATAGTAGAGGAATATATATACAAATAAGTGATGTTTTAAATATTTGATTAGAAAAAATTAGTGAGTGGAGATTGTTATTCCGTTAAAAACCTTAAATGTTTGACCGTTAGGGAGTTTTTAAGGTTTAGGAATAACAATTGGAACGAACTTAGTTTTTCTTCAAATATTTAACCTGAACGTTTTGTATATATATTTCTCTACGGATCTACGGAAAATTCCTAAATTATTATTTTGTCTACAAACTGAGGACTGTTGCCATATAGCAACAGTCCTAATATTTTATAAGTATTTTTATGGTTTTAACATTATTTTTACTGCATTAGGATCTTTTTCCGTAGCCTCAAATGCTTCTTTCCAATCCTCAAGTTTATATGAGTGGGATATTAAACCATCAGTTTTTATCAATCCAGATTGAATACCTTTTATTACTGCTGGATAAGTA
The DNA here is from genome assembly GCA_046546235.1 of Eubacteriales bacterium. GTDB lineage: Bacteria > Bacillota > Clostridia > Lachnospirales > DSM-24629 > JBKGYG01. The sequence goes on from JBKGYG010000011.1 coordinate 30,082, forward strand.
AGTGCTGATAAATGTGATCCAATTATTTGAAGTTCTTTTCCATCTCCAATAGTATTCCAGTCGGCTTTTACTTCTTCAGCAAAAACACCCATTTGAACATATCTACCTAAGTTCTTTAAGCTTTCCAGTCCTTGTGTTACACTTTTTGGGCTACCTGATGCTTCAATATATACATCACATCCAAGTCCATCTGTTAATTTCTTAATTTCTTCAACAACATCACATTCTAAAGGATTTAGTGTAATATCAGCACCAAATTCTTTACTTTTTTCTAGTCTATTTTCCTTAACATCAAGTCCGATAACCATTTTGGGCAAACAAAGACTTGCCATATTAACCATAGATAAACCAATTGCTCCTAAGCCTGCAATTACCACTACATCACTATGTTGAATTTTCGCCTTTTCTATTGCATGCATTCCACATGCAATAGGTTCTATTAAGACTGCTTGCTCATCAGTAAACTCTTTTGGTACTATGTGATTAATACATTTTTTGTGCAATTTTATATACTCAGCAAATCCACCTTGACAATGTTGTTTAAATCCAAATACTGCTGATTCTGTACACATCCAGTATTTACCTTCTTTGCAAAACTTACATTCATTACAAGGTACAATTTGTTCTGAAACTACTATATCTCCTATTTCAAAATCTTTTACATCATTTGCTAATTCTACTACCTCACCAAAAAATTCATGTCCACCAATAACTGGTGCTTCAATATATCTATTTTCTGGACTTGTTCCCCATATTCTAATTCCTCCATGATATGCTTTAACATCGCCTGCACATATACCACATGCTTTTACTTTTAATAGTATCTCTCCATCTGATATTTTAGGAACTGATACTTCTTCATATCTATAATCATATGGAGCATGTGCAACTAGACCTTTCATTTTACTTTTCATATTATGCCTCCTTTTATGCTACTTACATTGCTATAATTGATTTAGTTACTTAATCAGCATAAATTTCATCATAGTATTCTTGAGCATTATTTGAATCAATAACTTCAATTGGCATATATTCTGTCTCATCTACATCTCCATCAGTTAATAATCCAAAAGCCATATCCATTAATGCTTTACCATGTTTCTTTCCGCCACCAAGACTTATAGAAGATTTTTGAGGATCTCCATTAATTATATTTAAGATTTCTTGTTCTGTAGCGTCTATTCCAAATAATCCAACAGAATCATAATCAGTTATTCCAGCAGCTTTCATTCCTTCATTACCACCAACAGCACCACCACCACCAATAGTAGCAATAACTTTTAAATCAGGATTTGCTTGTAAGAAGTTTTCTGCATTTTCTAAACCATCTTCAGCAGTTAATGCAGATGCTGTTGCTACTAATTTAGTATTTGTTGTATTTTCTTCGATACCAGCTTTAATTCCTTCTGCTCTATCAATAATTTCTGGGAATCTAGGCAAATCCATAAGTGCCCATTCAACTTCTTCTTCATCCCCATAATTTTCGTTAATCCACTGTGCAGCTCTTTCACCATTTGCATATCCAGTATTATATGCATCAACTAAATATTCTGCATCAAAATTGTCAATTACTTGTGTATATGATACAACTTTTATTCCTTCTTCTTGAGCATCTTTAGTTACATCTTTTATTGCATTAGATTCAACAGCACATATAATTATCGCATCTTTACCACTTTGAATAAAGTTCTCAATTTGTGTTACTTGTTTTGTTGCATCATTTTTTGCATCTACATATGTCACGTCTACTCCTAAATCTTCACCATATCTTTCAGCTTCTTTTACTAATTCTGCCCATACAGGGTTGCTTAAATCTGAAAATGTAATCCCCACTTCATATGTATCTGAGGATGTATCAGCAGTACCTGGTTCAACTGTTGGGTCTGATGAATTACCAGTTTGAGTGTCTGAATCGCTCCCACATCCAACTACCATAGTTCCTACTAAAAATACAATTAATAATAAACTAAATATTTTCTTTTTCATAATAATCAACCTTCCCTTATGTTTTTTTATATTTTCGAGCTACCTGAGATAACTCGTAAATATCTTAAATAAAATTAAGCATTTTTAGCATTGATTGTTTTCATTCGTTTAATTCTTTCACTTTTTGCTCTCGACATAGTATCATAGATAACAGCAGCCAATAGAATACATCCTTTAATTACCAACTGAACATATTCACTAACATTCATTAATAACAATCCGTTATCTAGTACTCCTACAATCATAACTCCAAAAAATGCACCAACCATTGTTCCTTTTCCACCATTTGTACTTACCCCACCTAACACACAAGCTGTAAGTACATCAAATTCAAAGCCAGCACCTGTAGCTGATTGTGCAGAACTTAATCTTGATAATAGCAATACACCACCAATTGCTGTAAACAAACCACACAAGCTATAAACTAGCATCTGAACTTTTGCAACATTTACACCTGATAACTTTGTAGCTTCTTCATTACTTCCAATTGCGTAAAAATACCTTCCAAAATAAGTTTTCCTTAAGATAAAAATCCCAATACCTATTATAATAGCTAAGAATATTAACGGCACCGGTATTGGTCCAATACTTCCCTGACCTAAATATGAAAATTGTTTTGGAAATCCAAACATTGGAAGCCCTTTAGATACCAAATAACTCAATCCATTTAAAATGGTCATCATGGATAATGTTACAATTAATGGTGCTACCCCTGTTTTAGTAATAATAAATCCATTAATAAAACCTATCAACAGTCCTGCCAAAAGTCCTATAATCACAGCAATTCCCCAGTGAAAACCCATTTTAGTAATCAAGTGCGCTACTAATACATTTATTAAAGATATATGATATCCAACAGACAAATCGATTCCGCCAGTAATTAACACCAATGTAAATCCTACTGCTACAATCCCAAGTGTCGCAACTTGTTTAGTAATATTAAAGATATTTTTCATTTGTAAAAATCTAGGGGATATTATGCTAAATATTATAAATAGAGCTACAAACACTAGAAAAATACCTATTTCTTTTGACTTAATTATTTTTTTATCTTTAGCCATTTTATTCACTCCCTGCTGATTTTGATAATATTTCTTCTTGACTTATATTATTATTTTCTAATACTGCTGTAACACGACCTTTACATAAAACTACAATCCTATCTGACATTCCTATTAGTTCTTCCATTTCAGATGAAATCATAATAATTGTTTTGCCTTGCTCTGCTAATTTGTTCATTATTGTATAAATTTCTTGTTTTGCCCCTACATCAATTCCTCTTGTAGGTTCATCAAAAATTAATAACTCTGGATTCATTGCTAACCATTTTGCTAATACTACTTTTTGTTGGTTCCCACCACTAAGATTTTTAACCTTTTGCTCAACAGTTGGAGTTTTAATGCTTAGACTATTCTTATATTTGTTAACAATCTCTCTTTCTTTTAGAAAATTGATTGCTGATGCTTTAGATATCCTTTTTACACCCGGCATAGTAGTATTTTCTTTAATTGACATTTCTAATATAACACCTTGTTGTTTTCTATCTTCAGGCACCAAAGCTATACCTTCTTTTATTGCTTCACCAGGAGAATCTGGTTTAATATTTTTTCCATTTAAGATAATTTCTCCTGATTCTATTTTCCGATAACCAAAAATTAATTGAGCTAATTCTGTTCTTCCTGCCCCAATCAAACCAGCTAATCCAAGTATTTCACCTTTCTTCACATCAAAAGATACATTTTTAACACCATTTCCTGTCAAATTTTTAATAGATAAAATTGTTTCTTCATGTCCATTATTTCTGTCTGGGTAAGTTTCGTTAAGTTCTCTACCTACCATTAATTTAATTAATTCTTTATAATTAGTTTCTTTTGTATTAAGTGTTGAGATATATTGCCCATCTCTTAACACAGATACTCTATCAGAGAGCTTAAATATTTCTTCCATTCTATGAGAAATATATATAATTGTAACTCCTTCTTTTTTTAAAGTATCAACAATTTTATATAAAGCTTCAACTTCAGAAGTAGTTAGTGGCGCTGATGGTTCATCCATAATTAGTAACTTAGCATCTTTAGATACTGCTTTTGCTATCTCAACAATTTGTTGATAACCAGTTGTTAAATCTGAAACTTTTTTTCTTGGGTCTATTGATACGTTTAATTTTGTGAAAAGTTTTTTTGCTTTTTCATCCATAACTTTTCTATCAATAATCATACCTTTTTGAATAAATTCTCCTAAAAAAATGTTTTCAGAAGCGCTTAGTACTGGAACTAAAGTAAATTCTTGATAAATAACAGCAATGCCATTTTCCCTAGATAGTTGAGGCGTCATACTATTATATTCTTTTCCATTAATCTCTATATTTCCTTGTGTAGGTTCTATAGCTCCTGATATAGACTTTATCATAGTTGATTTTCCTGCTCCATTTTCACCAACTATAGCATGAACTTCACCCTGCTTAATTTCAATACTCAAATTATCTAATGCTGTGACTCCTGGATAGAGCTTTGTAATATTATTAAGTTTAAGTATTGTTTCTCCTGCCATTATTGACCTCCTTCCTACCAATCACCTTCATTATTTTAGCTAATATCTTGCAAGAAAGA
>JBKGYG010000012.1:0-33894 GCA_046546235.1 Eubacteriales bacterium
TTATCTTCTTCTACACAGATGAAAAAGCTAGTGATGATTTTAATGTTAGATAGAATGGATATATAATATTAAAATACTATCCCTTGACATTAATATGCATAAAGCATATAATTTTAGATGAAATTAATAATCCTCGGTAGGTGAGGCTACTATAAGGATAAGGGTTGCTGCCGCAAAAGAATGGAAACATTCTACGTTGGTAAACAGGTTTTGCCGAACAAAGAAGGTTTAATCTAATGCAATTTCACGCCTAATAGAGCTAAAACTTGAACGAGAAGTATTGTAAAGAATACCTTCATCATATTCAAGTTATGATGAAGGTTTTTGCTTAAGGAGGTGAAAGGATGGAAGATGGTAGTAGTATAGACGGAGAGATTAATAGTACATATTATTATATAACCATAAAGATGACCTATATCTTCTATCCTGTCGTCTTTCATTGCAACTTGCGTACCGCCCGTATTTGGCGGTACATGGGCAAGTTAATATAGTTGTATGTAAATCTCTCTATTTTTAAATTCATAATCCATAAAAACTTTATAGATCCTTTAAGTCTGAAGAGTATAATAAAATAGGGTAATAGATGAAAATAAAAGAGAGGTGAGGATATGGTTGAGGAAACACAAGAAATATTAACAAATAGTTTATTAGAAAATGATAAAGAAAAAGTGCATAAGATTCTTGATAATATACATCCAATAGATATTGCTATAATGTTAGAAGAGTTTGAGGATGAAGAATTATTAAGACTATATGAGTTAGTTGATAATGAGCTTATGGCTGAGATAATTGAACAGGCTAATGAAGAGTTTCAGACTAGAATTATTAAATTGTTTGATTTTAAAACTATTGTTAGTTTATTTTCATATATGTCTAAGGATGATATTGCTGATATTTTAGGGAATATCCCTATAAGAATGAGAAAAGACTTATTAAAGATGATGAAAGCTGGCGATATTAAGCAACTACAAGCACTATTAGGCTATGACGAAGATAGTGCTGGTGGTATTATGACAACAGAATATATTGCATTAAGTGGGGAACTATCTGTATCAGAATCTTTAAAAAAAATCAAGGAAATTGGACCTAAAACGGAAGTAATTGAAACAATATTTGTGTTAAATACGAAGAAAGAGTTAGTTGGTACTGCTGACTTGAGAGAAATATTAGTTGCTCCGGAGGATGAGAAATTAATAAATATTATGGATAGTAATGTAATTTATGTTCATCCTGAGGTTGACCAGGAAGAAGTTTCCATACTTGTATCAAAGTATGATATAAATTCAATTCCAGTTGTTAATCGTAAAAATTCATTGCTAGGAATTATTACTGTTGATGATATTATTGATGTTATAGTAGAAGAACAAACTGAAGATATGTTGCAATTAGGTGGTGTAAGTAAGGAAGAGAAAGTAGATAGTGAATTAACAACTTCCATTAAAAGAAGACTACCTTGGCTATTTATTAATTTAGCAACAGCTTTTTTAGCAGCGTTTACTGTAGGATTATTTGAAGATGTTATAACACAAGTAGTAGCATTAGCAGCAGCCATGCCAATAGTTGCAGGTATGGGAGGGAATGCAGGAACTCAGACCCTATCAGTTACAATTAGGAGTATCGCACTTAGAGAAATTGAATTAAAAAAGAATTGGAAGTTAGTATTTAAAGAAATAGTGTTAGGGTTAATAAATGGTGCTTTTACAGGTATTATAGCAGGGATTATTCTATATATGAAATATGGGAATCCATATCTGGGGCTTATAATATTTGCAGCTATGATTGGGAATTTAGTAATAGCTGGATTTTTTGGATTCTTAATTCCATTACTATTAATGGTAATGGGAATAGATCCCGCATTAGCTTCTGCCATATTCTTAACAACAGCGACAGATGTTTTTGGCTTTTTTCTCTTTTTAGGATTGGCAAAAATATTTTTGCCTCTTTTGATGTGACTAATTAAGATTAACCACACAATTAATAATGTGTGGTTTTTTAATACTAAAAAAATTGGGAAATTAGTAATTTGACTAAATGGTAATAATTAAAGTATATTAAATATAAGGAGTATCAAAAACTGATTATATTGCTAAAACAATCCTTTGGAGCAATTAGAGGTTATATATAAATCAAAGATTAAATTATAAAAATAATAAAAATCAAAAAAATCAACTAATGGAATGAGGATGATTAATATTGAAAAAATTTGCTTTTGTATCTGATTTTGACGGGACTTTAACTACAAAAGATTTTTACCATATAATAATTGAAAACTATTTAAAAGAAGATGGTAAGAAATTTTACAAAGAATGGAAAAAGGAAAATAAAATAAATGTAGAATTTTTAAATAAGATTTTTGGTTCTATTGATATAAAAGAATCTGATTTACAAAATGATATAATTAATATACCAATAGATAAAAATGCAAAAGAATTAATAGAACTAGTAAATATAAATAAAGGAGATTTTTATGTTGTTAGTGCCGGGACATCTTACTATATAAATATTCTCTTTGAATATCTGGATATAAAGGATGTAAAAGTAATATCTATGGAAGGTAAATACGAAGGCAAGAACTTAAAGATTACACCTAACAAGAATAGTAAATTTTTTTCAGAGATATTTGGAATTGATAAAGGGAAAATATTAAGAGAAATTAAAGAACAATATGAATATGTATTTTTTGCTGGAGATAGTGAGCCTGACCTTGAAGCTGCAAAAGTTGCAGATACAACTTTTGCAAAAAAAGAACTTAAAGAATTATTAGAAAAAGAAAAAGCAGAATTTGTTGCTTTTGATACTTTTGCTGAAATTATAAATTATATGAATGAAAAAGGGTGGTTTAATGAAGTCTAAAACACAGAGAATAGCCATACCGGAGATGCTAGAAGTAGGATCTGATAATCTTTCAAAAATAGGTAAATATTTAGTGAAAGTTGGCGTTAGTAAATTTGTTTTGTTTTTTGGAGAAGGCATAAATGATATGTTTGGGGAAACAGTATTTCAAGCATTTAAGGAGTACAAGGAATTAGAAATATTAGCTAATTATGAATGTGAAAATAACTCGATGGAAGATATTATGAAAAGAGCCTTTTCTTTACCTCCTAAAGCTGAAGCAATAATAGGTATTGGAGGAGGAAAAATTCTTGATGTGGCTAAATATACAGCTTTTCTAAATAATCTTCCGTTTATTAGCATACCTACATCTACAGCACATGATGGCTTTTCAAGTTCAGGGTGTTCATTATATGTTCAGGGGAAAAGAACATCAGTACAGGCGTTTATGCCTTATGGAATAATTGTAGATACTAGTGTAGTAAAACAATCGCCTGAAAGGTTCATATATTCTGGTATTGGGGATATAGTATCTAAAATAACAGCGATTTATGATTGGATGTATGAAGAAAAAAATGGATTTGCAAGAGTAAATGATTTTGCTGTTATGATTGCAAAAAAATCAGTAAACAGTATTGTAAGAATGCCATATAGCAGTATTAAGGAAGAATTTTTTATTAAAGAATTAGTCGATTCGTTAACTATGAGTGGAATAGCCATGGAAGTTGCTGGAAGTAGTGCTCCAGCAAGTGGTAGTGAACATTTGATATCTCATGCATTAGACCAAATAACTACTAGTCCGCAATTACATGGGATTCAAGTTGGATTAGCAACATATATAATGAGTAAGGTACAAAAACATAGGTACGAAAGAGTTGAAAAGTTTTTAACAGACACAGGTTTTTTTAGTTTTGTAAAAAGTTTAAAACTAAATGCATCTGACTTTGAAGAAGCAATTGATATAGCACCATCAATAAAACCTAATAGGAAAACGTATATTCATTATTCTAAACATAGAAATGGAGCAAAAAAAATATTATATACTGATAAGATACTTACAACTATTTTGCAGAGATAGATACTTAAAACATGTATCAATTGTAGAATCTTAATTAGTTAAGAGTGTTAGAATAGCTAGAACAAGGAGGAGTCACTTATTAATAAATAACATAATTATCAAATATAAAGTTTTGAAAAGGCGTTAAATAGCAACAGTTACAACTAGTTCCTAGTATTGTTTGAAAAATGTTTATATGATAAAATAAGACAAGAACGATCATAAAACTAAAAAACATAGGGTATAATGAACTCACGCTAACACCTTGTCTGAGTTTAAGCATATAATTATGTATTCTTAAACAAGACGAAAGGACGATCTTAAGGATGAAAAATAAAGCGGTTGTGTTAGGAGCAAATTATTATATTGGGCTTTCTATAATACGTTGTCTGGGTATTCATAAAATAAGTGTTACAGCTATTGATTACAAGGAAGAAGGAGCATATGCATTTAAATCTAAATATGTGACTGAGAAATTAATTGCACCTCATTACAATAAAAATCCAGAAGATTTATTAAGATTTTTAATTCAATATGCAAGAGATCAAGAGTTAAAACCTGTATTGTTTCCATCAGCTGACCCTTATGTGGAATTTATGGACAAGTATTTAAATGAATTAAAAGAGTGTTATTTAATTCCTAATATTGAACAAGGGTTATACACAAAGGCAATGAATAAAGAGACATTGATAGAACTAGCGAAAAAAGTTGACACACCAGTGCCAGAAACAGTGTCTCCTACTGAAGAGAATTATATAGATAAAGTTGAATCAATAATTAATTTTCCTTGCTTAGTGAAGCCAGTTGATTCAGCATCTTTTGTAAACAAATTTAGAAGAAAGTTATTTAAAGTACATAATTTAGAACAACTAAAAAAAGCAGTAAAAAGAGCAGACAAAGAGGGTCTTGAAGTAGTTGTTCAAAAAATAATCTCAGGATTTGATGATCATATGTATACTTTTGATGCATATGCAAATGAAAAGTCAAAGGTTACTCATTGGGTGACTTGTCAAAAATTAAGGCAATATCCTATTAACTACGGAGCATCAGTTTATACAATTCAAAAATATGTTCCAGAAATTGTTGATTTAGGGAAACAATTTTTAGAAAAAATAAAGTGGAAGGGTTTTGCTGAAATTGAATTTAAAAAAGATAAAAGAACAAAGAAATTTTATTTGATTGAAGTAAATGTAAGGACCACTAATTTAAATGTATTGCTTTTTCGCTCTGGTATAAATATGCCATATGTTGCATACCAAGAGTTAACAGGAAATGAAGAAACTTCAAAAGTAATTGTTGAAGATAAAAAGATAGCTTTTTGGTATGCTTTTGAAGATTTATTAGCAATAAAAGATTATTTTAAGACAAAACAATTATCATTTGTCAATGTAGTATGTTCTTATTTTAAAAGAAAAGCTTATGCAATTTGGGATATAAGAGATCCTTTACCATACTTCGCTTTTTTTAGAAGCAAAGTTCTTAAGCCATTAAGGCAAAAACTATTACGTAACCAGTGAAAAAGTCATTTTTCTTTGAATGAATGGGGATATATGTCTATAAGTATAAATTTATGAAGGGCTTTATACTGTTTTATTATTACGCAAGAGAAAATGCGTTATTTTGGGATAGGGGGAATGATTTATGAAAATAAATGAACTTTTAGAAGATATTAAGATTTTAAAAGCTTATAATCATAAAGATTTAGACATAAATCAAATTGCTTATCACTCAAAAAACGTTGACTATGGTAGTATATTTGTGTGCATAAAGGGATATCAAACAGATGGGCATAAATATGTTGAAGATGCTATTAAAAATGGCGCTGCAGCTATTATTGTTGAAGATTACCAAGAAGGACTTAATATACCCCAATATGTTGTATCCAATAGTCGAAAAGCTTTATCTAGTTTAGCTGATAAATTCTATGGATACCCTTCTAAAGATATGAAAGTAATTGGAATAACAGCAACTAATGGAAAGACAACTACCACATTTATGATTAACAATATTTTAGAATCATATAAACTTAATACTGGCTTAATAGGAAGTGTGATAATTAAATATGGAGAATATGCAAAGCCGTCGTATTTAACTACACCTCAATCTAAAGATTTGCAAAGTATTTTATATAATATGAATAACAACGATATTACTCACGTTTGCATGGAAGTATCATCATCTGCATTAGAATTAAATAGGGTAGAGAATGTTGATTATGATATTGTATCCTTACATAATATTAGTTCGGAACATATTGATTTACATGGCTCTTTCGAACAATATTATAATGCTAAAGCAAGATTAATTAGAGAAGCAAAATCTGATGCTTGGGCAATCTTAAATTTAGATGATAAGTATTCAGCATCACTTTTGTTTGAAACCAAAGCAAAAGTAATAACATATGGGATAGAAAGAAAAACAGGTCATATATCTTGTAATGATTTAGACTTGTCAACTGGACGAGCTAAGTTTACAGTTCAAATTAAAAAACCAATTATTGTTGACGAGATGGTTTATGAAAAATGTGAATTTCCAATAATATTGCGTACGCCAGGGTATCATTCAGTGCATAATGCAATGGTAGCTATATTAGTAGGTTTGCTTAATAAAGTTCCTATTGAAATTATTCAAAAAGGTTTAAGAACATTCGGTGGAGTTGAACGTCGATTTGAAATAATATATGATGAAGACTTTATAATTATTGATGATCATTTTGCTAATCCAGGGAATATAGATGTTTCATTAAAAACTTTAAAAAAAATGAATTTTGATGATTTGAAGCTTGTATATGCCCTAAGAGGGAATAGAGGAATTACAGTAATGCGTGATGTTGCAAATACAATAATTAAGTGGGCTCCGAAATTAGGGATAAATGAGATAATAACAAGCCTTAGCAAATCATATACAACTTCTAAAGACGAAGTTATGAAGGAAGAAATAGAAGTTTTCAATAGTGTTTTAGCAAATGGGGGGATAAAAGTGCGTATGTTCGAGGAATTAGAAGATGCTGTTTTTAAAGGGCTGAAAGAAATAAAAGAAGGAGACGTCCTAATGTTAGCTGGCTGTCAAGGGATGGATATGGGTGCAAAGATTGCATTAGAACAAATATATAAAATGAAACCTAATAAGAATGAGAAAATCCTTTTTGCACCTATTGAAAAAAGAGTTGCTGGATGCTAAAGGCATGGAGGAGATAGAATGAATGATAGGATTATTGGGATAATTGGAGGAATGGGTCCTGAAGCAACTGCTGACTTTTATCAAAGATTTGTAAATAGTACAAAAGTTGAAAAAGATCAAGAACATTTTCATGTAGTTATTGATAGTAACCCTAAAATTCCAGACAGGACCAAAGCTATTTTATGTGGAGAGAAAAATCCACTGCCTGAAATTATAAAAACAGCAAAAAACCTAGAAAAAATAGGTGTTGAAATAGCTTGTATTCCATGTTTAACATCCCATTATTACATAAAAGAGATACAAGAAAGTGTTAATTATAAGATTATTAATATACTAAAGGAGTTAAATACATATATTATTAATAATTATAAGCACATTAAGAAAGTTGGAATATTAGCTACATCAGGAACAGTTGAGATGAAGTTATTTAATCAACATTTAAGAGAAGTAGAAATTATTTATCCAGATAAAAAGATACAAGAAGAAAAAGTTATGGAAGCAATATATGGTAAAAAAGGAATAAAGAGAGGCAACTTAAAAAATGAACCTGTAAGGCATTTAATTGAAGCGAGTGAAAACTTAAAAAATAACGGAGCAGAAGCGATAATTTTTGGTTGCACAGAAATAGGATTAGCTTTAAAACAAAAACATGTTTCATTACAAATTATTGATCCGTTAGATGTCGCAATTAAAGAGCTTATTAAGTAAATGCAATAAATAAAAAGAAATAAACGGAGGGGTAAAATGTTTTTCAAGAGTAAAAAATTTATAGTTAGTGTGGTAATGTTATTAACAGTAATTATTATAATAGGATGTGATAAAGATGTCGAAAAGGAAGAAGAAGTAGATAAAGATAATAACCCATCAATTACTGAAGAAGCAAATCCTTATAAAGATGTTTTTTCATTTAATAATGACGACGAAACTAAAAATGAGGAAAATGAAGAAACGAATAATAATAGTGAGGAAAAAGCTCAAGATAATAATTTAGAACTTGAAATTACAGAAAGTAATAGTTGGGAAAGCAATAATGTTAGTTATAAGCAGCTAGAGTTTATAGTGAATAATAACGGAACAAAAATTATAGATAATTGGAGTGTTGAAATAAAGATAGCAGAGGGTATAAAATTAGATGATATTTGGAATGCAAAGAGTAATATTGAAAATTCTACTTTAATAATTAAAGGAGATGAAAATAATCAAAAAATCCCATCAGGTGATAATGTAACTTTTGGCTGTATAATTACAGGAGCAGATAAAGTTAATATAGATGAGGCAAAGTTATACTCAGAAGGGGAAACAATAAATGGTAATACTGAACAAAATAATAATACTAATCAGAATGATACAGACAGTAATACCAATGAATATGTTCAACCAGAAATAGTTTCACCTAAAGATGTACCTGAACCAACAACAGATGATTGGCTATATGTAAAAGGTAATAAGATTGTAGATAAAAATGGGAAAGAAGTATGGATTACAGGAGTTAATTGGTTTGGATATAATACAGGAACTAACACATTTGACGGATTATGGGCAGCGGACCTTAATAAATCATTAGCAGCAATTGCTGATAGAGGATTTAATATGTTAAGAGTGCCCATTTCTAGTGAATTAATTTTAGAATGGGCTTCTGGGAATCCTCCAAGTGCTAATTTTAATAACGCTACTAATGATTATCTTGTAGGTATGGATAGTTTACAGATATTTGATTATGTTGTAGGTCAATGTAGAGCAAATGGTATAAAAATAATGATTGATATACATTCTGCAAAAACTGATCCAATGGGACATATGGAACCTATGTGGTATGAAGGTGATATTACTGAACAAGACTATTTGGATTCATTATCTTGGATAGCTGAAAGGTATAAAAAAGATGATACAATAATAGCATATGATTTAAAAAATGAACCACATGGTAAACCTAATGAATCTCCTAGGGCAATATGGAATGACTCAAAAAGCCCTGATAATTGGAAGTATGTTGCAGAGAAAGCAGCAAAGGCAGTATTATCAAAAAATTCAAACGCTTTAGTTTTGGTTGAAGGAATAGAAATTTATCCAATAGATATAAAAGAAAATGGAGATTATTCATCCACAAATAGTAAAGATTATTACTTTAATTGGTGGGGAGGGAATTTAAGAGGAGTGAAAGACTTTCCAATTGATTTAGGCAAGTATCAAAACAAATTGGTATATTCACCCCATGATTATGGACCAACTGTACATTTGCAACCTTGGTTTGAAGGAGGATATACATTTAATAGTCTTTATGAGGATTGCTGGAAAGATAATTGGATGTATATATATGAAGATGAAATATCACCACTACTTATTGGTGAATGGGGAGGTTTTATGGAAGATCCTAACCTTAAATGGATGACTTATATGAGAAAGCTAATTATTGATAACAAACTCCATCACACATTTTGGTGTTTTAATTCTAACTCTGGAGATACAGGAGGTTTGGTTTTAGGAGATTTTACTACTTGGGATGAGGAAAAATATGAGTTTGTAAAAGAATCGCTTTGGCAAAAAGAAGGTAAATTCGTAGGTTTAGATCAGGAAATACCTCTAGGCAAAAATGGTATCTCATTAAGTGAATACTAAATTATACAGGGGCAGTTCACAAATCAATCAAGACTAGTGAAAAAAGCATGTTTTTATTATCATGAATGTATATATATTAACCACATTCTTAATTATAAGTTAAGAAGGACTTTTTCACTGGTCTCGAATTCCTTTGGTTTTGTTTATTAATAATAGTGAAATAAACTAAAAAATGTAGTAAAATTACTTAATAGCAATAGAATATGTAATTGAAAGGAGCGAATAGAGAATAATAAGGATATAAATTCAAATAATAACTTGTAAGGGACAGAATATAAAGGAGCTAGAAAAATGAAAACTTTATCAAAAAAATATGGAATATGGACATCAATAGCTATGGTTGTTGGTGTAGTAATTGGTTCAGGAGTCTTTTTTAAGGCAGATGACGTGTTAACTTTAACTAATGGTAATTTACTAACTGCATTATTAGCTTGGGTAATAGGTGCTTTTTCGATGATTTTTGGGGCACTAGTATTTGCAGAATTTGCGCAGCATATACAAAAAGCAAATGGTGTAGTTGATTACTCTGAAGAAGCTTATGGGAAAAAATTTGGATATTTAATAGGATGGTTTAAAGGAACAGTTTATTATCCACCTCTTTCAGCGATTTTGGCGTGGGTATCTGGAATGTACACATTATCCTTGTTTGGCATTGCTAATTCAGAAAATCATTGGTTAACGTGGGTTCTTGGATTTATTTACTTGATTTTTGGGTACATAATGAATTATTATGCACCTATATTAGCAGGTAAATTCCAAGTTACTACTACAGTTATAAAATTAATTCCTCTTTGTTTAATAGGAGTTATTGGGTTGATATCAGGTTTGTTTAATGGTGTATTTATTGAGAATATTGAATATAGTGCTAATACAGTAAACGAAGGGTTTGGTTCAATGGCTTCAGCAGTTGTTGCAACAGCTTTTGCTTATGAAGGTTGGATTGTTGCAACAACTATTAATAATGAGATAAAAGATTCTAAAAAGAATTTGCCAAAAGCATTGACAATTGGGGCTTTAGTTATATTCATTGTTTATGTGGTATATTTTTTGGGACTAACTGGGGTTTTGTCTACTGAACAAATTATTAATGAGGGAAATAATTCTGTTAGTATAGCAGCTAGACAAATGTTTGGTAGTGAAGCGGCTGTATTATTAACAGCTTTTGTTGTAGTTTCTTGTTTAGGAACATTAAATGGTTTAATAATATCTTGTATAAGAACACCATATTCTTTAGCTATAAGAAATCTTGGACCAAAACCAAAACTATTAGCTAAAGTTAATGAAAAAACAGATATGCCTAAGTATTCTGTTGTTTATGCTTTTTTAATTTCTACAGTTTATTTAGTTCTCTGGTATGGAAGTTTAAATAATTGGTTTGGAAGACATGTAGGTTTGGATGAGATACCTATTGTTTTAATTTATGCTATGTATATATTCTTATATATTTGGTATATGAAACATTTTAAGCATTTAAAAAAATGGAAAAGATTTGGAATTCCTAGTTTAGCTATAATAGGATCTTTAATAATTGTTTATGGAGGGATTCGTAATCCAAGTATTGGGATATATTTAATAATTTCACTTATAGTTATTTTATTAGGGTTATTATTTTATAGGGAGTAATTTTGTTTAGCACCCTAGTACTGCTAAATAGAGGCTATTTTTTAGTTCTTGAACCTTAATAAAATTTTGATGTATAAATTACTATAAAGTTGTAAGATGATATTTTTTTAGGAGGTATATATAAATGAGAATTGAAACAAAATGTTTACACGAAGGTTATCAACCTAAAAATGGAGAGCCAAGGGCTTTGCCTATTTATCAAAGTACTACTTATACATATGATTCAACAGAGCATATTGGTAAATTGTTTGACTTAGAAGTTGAGGGACATATGTATTCACGTATATCTAATCCAACAGTTGCTGCAGTAGAAGATAAAATTGCTGCATTAGAAGGTGGTATTGGAGCGCTTTGTACTTCATCTGGACAGGCTGCATCTTTAATAAGTCTGCTTAATATAATGAATTCAGGAGATCATTTTATTAGTGCATCGACTATATATGGAGGGACAATTAATCTTTTTGCTGTTACACTTAAGAAATTAGGTATAGAATGCACATTTGTAGATCCTGATTTGTCTGATGAAGAAATACAAAAAGAATTTAGATCAAATACAAAAGCAGTATTTGGTGAAACTATTGCAAATCCAGCTATTTCAGTTTTTGATATAGAGAGATTTGCAAAGATTGCACATAAGAATAGTGTTCCCCTTATAGTGGATAATACTTTTGCAACTCCTATTTTATGTAGACCTATTGAATTTGGTGCAGATATTGTTGTCCATTCTACAACTAAATATATGGATGGACATGCAGTTCAAGTTGGTGGAGTTATTATAGATAGCGGTAAATTTGATTGGAAAAATGGTAATTATCCAGAGTTTACAATGCCAGATGAGTCATATCATGGGATAGTCTATACAGAAATATTTAAGGAAGCTGCATATATAACAAAAGCTAGAGTGCAACTTATGAGGGATTTAGGAGTATATCCACCTGCGCATGCAGCATTTCTTCTTAACTTAGGATTGGAAACGCTTTCTGTGCGAATGGAAAAACATTGTACAAATGCAGAAAAAATAGCTAATTATCTAAATGAAAGTGCAGAGGTTGAGTTTGTTAATTATCCTACTCTGAAAGGGAATAAGTATTATGATTTAAGTAAAAAGTATCTGCCTAAAGGCTGTAGTGGAGTTATTTCTTTCTCAATTAAAGGCGGAAGAGAAAATGCTGTAAAATTTATGGATGGTTTGAAATTAGCTTCCAATGTAGTACATGTAGCAGATATTCGTACTTGTGTACTTCACCCTGCAAGTGCTACGCATAGACAACTGACAGACAAACAGCTTATTGAAGCAGGAATTACACCAGGATTAATTAGGTTGTCAGTTGGATTAGAAAGTATTGATGATATAATAGAAGATATCAGACAAGCTTTGAGGGAAATATAGTAAAGAAGCACCTAATGAAAGTAGGTGCTTCTTAATAATTTTATGATTTTATTTATAGAAACATAATGAATAAACATTTCGTTATTATAATTATCTTAAACTTTTATTAAATTACGACTTGTTTACATGTATGTAATTAGCTTAATTTTGATGCTATAATAGGCGATATAATAATTAGACTAGTAAAATCGTTTTGTAAATATTGTTAGGGGGGTTCATTATGAACATGTATAAGAAAGTTATTGTTTTATTATTGAGCATTGGTTTGTTGTTGTCTAATAATTATAGTGTTTATTCAGCAGAAGGAAACAAGTTTTTGACACAGGCAGAGATTTTAAAGGAGCTTGGATTATTCGAAGGAACTAATAGTGGTTTTGAATTAGATAATATATCTAATAGAGCGGAAGCTGCAGTTATGATGGTTAGATTAATAGGTGCTAAGGATAATGCTTTGGAAGGGGCAGAGATTAACAAACATCCTTTTAATGATGTTCCAGATTGGGCAGATCCTTATGTTGCTTATCTTTATGAGAATGGATTAACAAAGGGTATCAGTAAAAATACATATGGTTCAAAAGATAAGATAACTGCAAATCAATATGCAACAATACTTTTAAGGGCATTAGGCTATAGCGATACAGAAGGGTTGTATAAATGGGATACTTCTTTGGAATTTGCAGAGTCAATTGGAATGCTAACTAAAGAAATAGTTAAGGAATTAAAAGAAACTAAAAATGAAGGTTGTTCTAGAGATTATATAGTTAAAATGTCATATGACAGTTTGTTTTCAAATATTAAAGACACTAATATTACGTTAATATCGTCGCTTTATAAGAATAAAACGATAAAAGAGGGTGCTATACCTAATATTTCGAAGAAAAATAAAGCTATTGCTATTTCTTTGAAAGAAGCAATCTATAACCCAAATACAGAAGTTGAAAATGGGGAAATGAGAGCTGTTTGGATTAGTTATTTAGAATTGCAGCCTATATTAGAAAATAAGAGTGAAGAGGAGTTCAGGAAAACTATTAATAAAATGTTTAATAATGTAAAGGATACAGGGCTTAATACAGTTATTGTTCAAGTTAGGCCTTTTGGGGATGCCCTATATAGTTCGCAGTATTTTCCTTGGTCGTACATTCTTACAGGGAAGGAAGGGAGAACCCCTGGTTTTGATCCTCTTAATATTATGATTGAAGAAGCTCATAATAAAGACTTAAAAATAGAAGCCTGGATAAATCCTTATAGAGTACGTTATTCAACGTCTCAAGAATTAAGTGTTAACAGTCAAGCATCTGAGTGGTTAAATGATGATTCTAATCGAGTATTTAAATTATCAAACGGTATTTTTTATAATCCAGCAAAGGAAGATGTTCGCGAATTGATTGTTAATGGTGTTATAGAAATAGTAAAGAATTATAATATTGATGGGATACATTTTGATGATTATTTTTACCCTAGCACGGATTTAGATTATGATAGTAAGGATTATTTAAACTATGTTAATGCTGGAGGTAACTTAAGTCAAGAAGACTGGAGACGAGAAAATGTAGACAAGTTAGTAAAAGCAGTTTATAGCAATATTAAAGAAGTTAATACAAATGTTCAATTTGGGATAAGTCCTCAAGGTAATTTAAATAACTGTTATAACGGTCAGTACATAGATGTTGAAAAATGGGTTTCAAGCAATAAATATATTGATTATATTGCACCTCAAATATATTTTGGCTTTAATAACGAAAGTCTTCCTTATAGTCAAATTATTGAAACGTGGAATGATTTAATAAAAAGTGAATCAGTTAAGTTATATATAGGCATCGCAGCTTATAAACTTGGGACAGAAGATAAATGGGCTGGAACAGGATTAACTGAATGGATTAATGATAAAGACATATTGAAAAGAATGATCGAAGTTGCTAGAAATCAAAAGAGTTATGAAGGTTTTATGTTATTTAGATATGATTTTTTATGGAATCCATCATATAAATTAGAAAATCAGATTAAGGAAGAAATAGAGGGAATAAAAGAGATATTATCATATGATTAATGTAGCAACCTTACACTTAAAATTTGATAATTATTAGTGTTATAATTATTTTTAAAATATGATATAATTAAAAGAGTAATATTAAGATTTTTTAAAGGAGTGATTTTATGATACCTGGTATTATTATTGGAGTTTTTATTTTATTAATTGTGTTAATGTATAATTCGATAATTAAAAAGAAAAATCAAGTTGCAAACGCTTTTGGGGGTATGGATGTACAGTTAAAGAAGAGATATGACTTATTACCTAATCTTGTTGCAAGCGTTCAAGAGTATATGAAACATGAAAAAGAATTGTTAACTAAGGTTACTGAATTAAGATCAGCTGCAATGCAACCTAATATTACTACTAAGGAAAAAATGCAAATTAATAACGAACTTGACGGAGCTTTAAAATCTTTAAATGTAGCTATTGAAAATTATCCAGAAATCAAAAGCAATGGTAATATTATGCATTTGCAACAAACATTATTAACAGTAGAGGAACAAATTGCAGCCTCCAGACGTTTTTACAATTCAGCAGTAACAGAATATAATAATGCAATAATGGTTTTCCCTGGGAGTTTGATATCTTCGATATTTAATTTTAAGAAAGAAGAAGTTTTTGAAGCTAGGGAAGAAGAGCGTCAGAATGTTGATGTAAAAGATTTATTTAACCAATAGAAGATTAATACATAAAATTTTGTTTTAAATTAGGGAGAGAACTAAATGAAAACGTTAGAGGATTTTGGTCATTATTTCACACAGAACATTAAACCAGGCTTAACACATTTAGAAGAGAAACGTTTAGAAGTATTAAAGAAAAGAAAAATTTGTTTAATGTTTTTTATTCCTATTGCAGTAATTATTATATTTCTTTTAACAGTTAACATTAAGAATATAGTTTTATCTTTGTTTGTAACATTTTTTCTAGTTGCAGTAATTGGCTCATTGTTAAATCTAATTTCTAAGAATTTTAGAATAGAATTCAAACAAATAGTTATAACTAGTGTAGTTAAGTTTTTTGGAGATAAATTAGAGTATTATGCTAAGGGTCATATTAGTATATCTGATTTTGAGTACTCTAACTTATATTCACTGTGTGATAGATTTAAAGGAGAAGATTTAATTGAAGGCGCTCTTTCATATAGTGATGAAAATGAGAACGAAGTAGAGGTTAATTTTAAAATGTCTGAGTTACATGCTGAAGAAAAGCATGAACATACAGATAGTGATGGGCATAGACATACATCATACACTACTATTTTT
Source organism: Eubacteriales bacterium (assembly GCA_046546235.1). Classification (GTDB taxonomy): domain Bacteria; phylum Bacillota; class Clostridia; order Lachnospirales; family DSM-24629; genus JBKGYG01. The sequence goes on from JBKGYG010000012.1 coordinate 15,993, forward strand.
AAAGGTGTTTTTTTAGTTGCTGAATTCCCAAAAACATTTAATTGTGATTTGTATGTATTCAATGACAAAGGGGTTTTTAATAAAATTGCTGGCAAATGGGGGACAAAACAAGTAAAACTTGAGGATCCAGTATTTGAAAAAGAATTTGAAGCTTATTCGAATAACCAAGTTGAAGCTAGATATATATTAACACCAGAATTTATGGAAAGGTTAACAGACCTAAAAAGAAATTCTAAAGGAAGAATAAAAGTTTCTTTTAGAAATAATAAAATATATATAGGTATAAGTACATCAGAGAATATTCTTGAACCAAATTATAAAGACAGTATAAATGACTTTAATAATATAGTTAATTATTACATGGAACTTTCTCATTATTTTGGTTTAATTGAAAGTCTTAATCTACATAGGAAGATTTACTTATAAAGTTATGTTTCAGTATATTTGACCTTTAACTTATAATTTATTATAATAATTAATTGATAAGGAAATTAATTATTACATTATTGTAGATTTGTTTATTAGTTCCTCAAAATATGAGTAAGTCTAATAAAAAATCTAATGAAAAACATAAAAAAGAAAGGTGTGATATTTATCGATGATTGGCATTTACAACTCAAAAATTTTGTAAATACCTTAGATGAGCTAAAAAAGTATGTTAATGTTACTAAAGAAGAGGAAGAAGCAATAAAGAATTTAGACACAAAATGGGGAACAACTCCTTACTTTGCATCATTAATGGATAAAGATGATCCTAATTGTCCAATTAGAAAACAAGTTATACCATCAGTAAAAGAAAAAGAGAACAAATACGGTATAGATAACTATCTAATATGGAAAGAAAATAGAGCTACAGAAGAAAAAAGGCCAAGCAGTATTGCTAGACAATATAAAGATAGGATTGCTTTTACTGTAGTTGATACTTGTGGAATATATTGTAGACACTGTTTCCGAAAAGAGATGGTTGTTGATAGAGATCTTGATTTGAGATTTGATGTAGATGAAGGTATTAAATGGATAAGTGAACATCCTGAAATAAGAGATGTCTTAATAACAGGAGGAGACCCTTTTCTATTAAGTGATGATAAGATAGAATATATTATAAAAAGTTTGCGTTCAATTCCTCATATAGAAATGATTAGATTTGGTTCAAGGCTACCTATAGTAATGCCTCAAAGGATTACTGAAGGACTTAAAAAAGTTTTAGGAGGTTTTCATAGAGTTCCTATTTGGCTTAACACTCAATGTAATCATCCTAAAGAAATAACAGAGGAAACTGCAAAAGCAGTTTATGAACTTAATACATGTGGCGTTAATGTAGGTAATCAAATGGTATTATTAAAGGGTATTAATGATAATGTAGACACCTTTAGAAAATTACATCAAAAATTATTATCAGTAAGAATAAAACCATACTATGTTTTTTATTGTGAACCAGCACCTGGCATAGACCATTTTAGGACACGTGTTGAAAAAGGTGCAGAATTAATAAGAGATGGTATTAGAGGCCATACTACAGGACTCGCCCAACCAATGTACGTAATTGCAACTAATATAGGTAAAATTCCTTTAATGCCTGATTATTACATACAAGGTCACAATGAAAAAGAATATACTCTAAAAAATCATAAGGGTGAGACTACTACAATACCTAATGTTAAAGGATAGATATTTAGTTAAAAGGACATAGTGAAAACTGTGTCCTTTTATAATGAAAAATGTAAAATTATTAGAATGTTTAATAACCAAATATTTTGACAGGCTATAGTATAAAGAGTATAATTTAAATAAACAAAAACAGTGATAGTTTACATTATAATTTAATAGGTTAGTTTATTTCTAAAACTCAATTTTTTTGAAGGCAAAAGGTAGGATGACTCTCGAAGAATGGTATATTTATATTTTTAGAAAGTAGGATGTGGGAATGAAAGTAATAGTAACTGGGGGAGCAGGTTTTATAGGATCTCACATAGTAGATACATTGGTTAATAAAAAGTATGAAGTTATAATTATAGATAATTTATCTAATGGTAGATTAGAGAATGTAAATGATAAAGCCAAATTTTATAAAATGGATATTAGAGATAATGGAATCAATAATGTGTTTGAGAATGAATTACCAGATGTTCTTATTCATCATGCAGCACAAATAAGCGTATCAAATTCGATTGAAGATCCTAAAGAAGATGCGTCTGTTAATATAATGGGAACACTTAATTTATTTGAAGCATGTAGAAAATATAATGTAAAAAAAATTATTTATCCTTCCAGTGCTGCTGTATATGGAGAACCAAAGCATCTCCCAATAGATGAAGAACACCCTTTAGATATGGAATCGGGTTATGGAGTAAGTAAGCAAGTTATAGAAAATTATTTAAAAGTTTATAAGAAGTTATTTAAGATAGACTTTGTTATTTATAGATATTCAAATGTATACGGACCTAGACAAGATTCCTCTGGAGAAGGTGGAGTTATATCAATATTTGTTGAAAATTATTTACATAATGAACCGATAAACGTTTTTGGGGATGGGGAGCAAACAAGGGATTTTATATATATTAGAGATGTTGTTGAAGCAAACGTTATGGCTATAGAGAATAATTATATAGGGACATTTAATCTATGTACAGGGCAAGGAACATCAATAAATGATTTGATTTATAATTTAAATAAAACATACAACAAAAAAATTAAAGTTAATTATAAAAAGAAAAGAAATGGTGATATAAATCAATCTGTTATGTCTAATTCAAAACTGTTTAATGTTACGAATTGGAAACCAAATTATTTGTTAAGAGAAGGTTTGGAAGATATGAATAGGTTTGGTTCAGAAGGTGAAGGTGAAAAATATGCGTAAGATTGCTGTGATAGGGACAGGTTATGTAGGCCTAGTTTCAGGTACTTGCCTCGCAGATTTTGGGTTGAGTGTAATTTGTGTTGATAAAGATGAAGAGAAAATAAATGATTTAAAGAGTGGAAATATACCTATATATGAACCAGGTCTTGAAGATTTGGTAATTAGAAACAAATATTATAAAAGAATTAGTTTTACTATAGATATAAAAGAAGCTGTAGAAGAATGTGATGTTATTTTTATAGCAGTTGGGACACCACCTCTTGAAGATGGAAGTGCAGATATGCAATATGTTATAGCTGTAGCAGAAGAAATAGCGCAATATATTAACAGTTACAAAGTAATAGTTAATAAGTCTACTGTACCAGTTGGCACAGCGAAAAAGATAAAAAAAATATTTTGTGATATATTGAAAAAAAGAGAAGTCACATATAATTTTGATATTGTATCTAATCCTGAATTTTTAAGGGAAGGGGCAGCTATACATGACTTCACTCATCCAGATCGAGTCGTATTAGGTGTTGAATCAAAAAGGGCTGAAAATATCATGAAAGAAGTATACCGTGTTTTATATTTAAATGAAACACCTTTTATTATAACCAATTTAGAAACTGCTGAAATGATAAAATACGCCTCAAATGCATTTTTAGCTATGAAAATATCTTATATTAATGAGGTGGCTAATTTGTGTGAAAAGATTGGAGCTGATATCCATCATGTAGCTAGTGCAATGGGAAAAGATGGAAGGATTAGTCCTAAATTTTTGCATCCAGGGCCTGGATATGGCGGGAGTTGTTTTCCAAAAGATACTAGAGCTTTAGCCCATATTGGTAAAGAATATAATTCACCTATTTCTTTAGTAGAAACTACCATAAAAGCAAATGAAAGACAAAAAAAATTAATGGCAGAAAAAATTATTCAAATGTTGAATAATGTAAAAGATGTTAGAATTGCAATATTAGGACTTACTTTTAAGCCAAATACTGATGATATGAGAGAGTCTCCATCTCTTTCAATAGTTCCTGAATTAATTAAAAAAGGAGCTATTTTAAGAGTTTTTGATCCCCAAGGTGAAAAGGAAGGTAAATTGAGATTAAAACAACATATAGATAGAATAACATTTTGTAAAGATGAATATGAAGCACTTAAAGGAACTGACGCGTTAGTTATTTTAACGGAGTGGCATCAGTTTAGAAATATGGACTTAAAGAGAATAAAAGATTTAATGAATGGAAATTATTTCTTTGATTTTAGAAATATATATGAGAGAAAATTACTTGAAGAGCAAGGCTTTAAATATTATGCAATTGGAAGATAAGTAGGTTAGTTCTAAGGTAGTATTTAAAGCAAAAAGTTTTAATACCAATAATATTTATAAGGTTTGTATTAAGAAACAAGGTTTAAATGCAATTGGGAACTATATCTTAGATATAGAAAAGGAGCGATAAAATGAGTACAATTCTTATTACTGGAGGAGCAGGTTTTATTGGTTCTCATTTAGCCAAAAGCATTTCGCAAAAAAATAAAGTGATAATTGTTGATAATTTTAATGATTATTATAATCCATTGATTAAAGAAATGAATATAAATGATATTAAAAAAACAAGAGATGCTAGTATTTATAGAATTGATATAAGAGATAAAATAAATTTGAGCAAGGTTTTCGAAAATCATAAAATTAATATAGTAATTCATTTAGCAGCAATGGCTGGAGTTAGACCTTCTATAGAAAGCCCTAATATATATTCAGAAGTTAATATTAATGGGACTATGAATGTTCTAGAACTGTGTAGAGAAAATAATGTTAGTAAGATGATTTTTGCGTCTTCGTCCTCAGTTTATGGTAATAACAAAAAAACTCCTTTTTCTGAAAACGACATAGTTGATTTTCCTATATCCCCGTATGCTGCTACAAAAAAGGCAGGAGAATTATTATGTCATACGTATCATCATTTATACAATATTGATATTGCTTGTTTAAGATTTTTTACTGTTTATGGTCCAGGACAGAGACCAGATTTAGCAATACATAAATTTACAAAATTATTGTACAACAATGAACCTATACCATTTTATGGTGATGGTAAAAGCGAAAGGGATTATACTTATATAGATGATATTATAGATGGTATTAATAAAGCAGTAAATTGGTTATTTGATGGGAAAGGTAAATATGAGATTTTTAATTTGGGAGAATCCCATACCATTTCATTGCAAAGAATGGTGAGTACTATAGAAAAGGTAACAGGTATTAAACCAATCCTAAAAAAACTTCCAATGCAGCCAGGTGATGTAAACATTACGTATGCAGATATAACTAAAGCAAAAAAAATAATAGGGTATAATCCACAAACAGATTTTGAAGAAGGAATAACAAATTTTATAAAATGGTATAAAATTTGTCAGAGTTAAAAGTTTAACTCTAGGTGGGGGACGGTTATGAAAAATTTTAAAACGAAAACACGTACATTGATTACGGTTATATTAGATATATTATTAATTATAGTAACTTACTATCTTGCAATATATATAAAATATGGACAAGTATCAATGGCTCATAGTGCAACTAAATATTTAACTTCATTTTTGCCTATTCTTGCCATATTAATGTTGTTGCTAATGCATACATATGACATGTACAAAGAGGTTAACTATAGGCAACCAACGGATATTATCGTAACGAATATTTTAATTATTATAATTGGGACAACATTAAGTGTTCCTATAGCATCTTTTATAGATCCTAAAATAGTGCCAAGGTCAATCTTATTAATAGCTGCACCTATTCATTTGATATTATTATCTTTGTGGCGTATTCTAAAGTGGAAGATAGGACAATTAGATAATAATAAGATAGAAGTATTAGTTTTTGACGATTTAGAAAAAGGACAACAGTTATTAAAAAAAATGATATTACAACAGGGTCATATCTTTAAAATAAAATATATTTATGACATAAACCAAGGGTTAGACAATGTTGACGCATTAATTAAAAATTATGATTACATCATAGTTGGTGCAAATGTAAATCAAAATGATGCTGAAATGATAACTACTTATTGTATAAAATATAACAAAAGTATCTGTATTGTACCTGATTTGTATAATATAAATATTAATCGATCTCAGTTAATTCAAATAGATGATGTTCCTATGCTTAATATAGCTCAATTTGGTTTATCTTTTGAAGAAAGATTATTAAAAAGATTCTTTGATTTAGTAATATCTGGATTAGGGATTATATTATTATCGCCGATTATATTATTAATTGCTTTATCTATAAAGTTAACTTCTAAAGGGCCAGTATTATATAAACAAATCAGAATTACAATAGATAATAAAAGGTATTATATATATAAATTTAGAACAATGATTGAAAATGCTGAGGAAAAAACAGGGCCAATATTAGCTAAGAAAAAAGATCCAAGAATCACAAATATTGGTAGGTTGTTAAGAGCTACTAGATTAGATGAAATTCCTCAATTGTTCAATGTTTTTATTGGACAAATGAGTATTATTGGGCCAAGACCAGAACGACCTTGCTTTATAGATGAATATGTTAATAAAACACATGAATATGCCTATAGAACAGTTGTAAAAGCAGGCATTACAGGATTGGCTCAAGTTCTTGGAAAGTATACAACAGACTATGAAGACAAATTAAAATATGATTTAATGTATATTAAGAATTATTCTTTTATGCTTGACCTAAAGATACTATTAAAAACGCTAAAAGTAATAATTACTAAAGACAGTTCAGAAGGTATACAAGAGGATATAAGTTTAGAAGACTTACTTAGAATTAATGATATTATGATGATAGAAACTATAGAAGGTATTCACCTTTTTTATAATGAGCGAGAGTTAGAAGTTTATTCTAAGGAGAATAAATATAATCACAAAAAAGAGGTAAGCTAAAAGTAGTAATAGGAATACGCTATTACTACTTTTAGAATTTAAATTAATCAACAATCATATTCTTTAAAGAGGAACCAGAAGGAACCATCGGGAAAACATTTTCTTCTTGTTCAATTAATAGTTCAATTACTGTAGGAGTATCTTCTGAGGTCTTAGCTTTAATTAGAGCAGTATTTAATTCTTCAACAGTACATGCTCTATAACCATTAGCACCATAAGCTTTAGCTACTTCAATAAAGTTAGGGGTATATATTGGACAATTAGTATTTGGGGCATTACACACTTTTGGACAACTTTTTCTTCGTCTTAAACAAGTTCCAGCATAATTTTTGTCGTACATAAGTTGTTGCCACTGACGAACCATACCTAGATACGTGTTATTAAAGATAACTATAATTAAAGGTAATTCAAGTTGAACAGCAGTTGCTAATTCTTGAATATTCATTTGAAATCCACCATCACCAGAAATAGATACTACTCTTTTATTTGGATTAGCAATTTGCGCGCCTATAGCTGAAGGCAGTCCAAAACCCATTGTTCCCATGCCGCCAGAAGTCAAAAAAGTTCTTGGTTCTTTGAATCTATAATTTTGAGCAGTCCACATTTGGTGTTGACCAACATCTGTTGTAACTAGGGCATCAGGAAAATAATCATTTATTTCATTAATTAAACAACTCGGTCTGAAGGCTTTTTCTGAAATAGACTTATTATTATAATTAGCCCATATTTTTAATTGATTTATCCAAGGTGAAATTTCAGCTGTTAATTTTATATTAGAATTAATTTTATTCAAAATATCATATGCATCACCATTTATAGTAACATCAGCGAGAACTCTTTTGTTGATTTCAGATGCATCAATATCAACATGTATTATTTTAGCATTAGATGCAAAGCTTTCTAAATGAGTAGTTACACGATCATTAAAACGTGTACCAATAGCAATCAAAACATCACAATTAGAAATAGCCATATTAGCAGAATAAGCACCATGCATACCTACCATACCTATGAATAAAGGATTATTAACTGGGAATACTCCTAAGCCCATTAGAGTACTTACAACTGGAATGTTAGTTTTTTCCACTATTGAGCGTAGTGTTTTTGCGCTATCTTTATTTTGTAATCCGCCCCCTACTAGGAACAGAGGATTATTTGCTTGGTTAATTAGTTCAATAGCTTTATTTATTGAATTATTTTCTGGGCTAGGAACAGATTCATAACCTTCAATTTCAACATCATTTGGGTAGAAAGAAGAACCCAAAGATTTTAATATATCTGCTGGCAAATCAACGATTACAGGACCTGGACGACCTGTTGTTGCTACAAAAAAAGCTTCTTTTATAATTCGACCTAAATCTTCTCTTTTAGAAACATAATAATTATGCTTTGAAATAGAACGAGTAATATTAAAAATATCTGCTTCTTGAAAAGCATCAGTACCAATAAGTGAAGTTGGTACTTGGCCAGTAAAGCATACTAGAGGAACTGAATCATAATAAGCAGTTGCAATACCTGTAATAATGTTAGTTGCTCCTGGACCGCTAGTTACTAGACAAACTCCTGGTTTGCCAGATACTCTAGCATACCCGTCTGCGGCGTGAACTAATGCTTGCTCATGTCTAGGTAACACAAGTTCTATTTCAGACTGCTTATAAAGTTCATCAAAAATATTAATGATAGCAGCTCCAGGGTATCCAAAGATTGTATCTACGCCTTCTGATTGTAAAGCTTTGATTAATAACTCAGCACCATTGATTAATTTTTCCATGACAAAAACCTCCATTTGGTTTAAAATTTCTTAACAAATAAAAACCCTTCATCCTAACTAAATAGGACGAAGGGTATATCTCCGCGGTACCACCTAAATTTGTATAACAATACACTCTTATTATAGTACGGGCTTCTTTAGTTCGCCGATACTACATCCAATATAACGGTAGGAATCCGGTGAAGTCTACTTGCTATAGTCGCTTTCGGTTCACAGCTCAAGGGCTACCTTCTATATATTCTTCTTGAGGAATTTCCACCATCATCCTCTCTCTATATTTTGGAATATATATACTCCTCCCTTTCAAAGCTTTAAGTATATATTTTAATTAATTTTATAATGAAACATAATAATTGTCAAGAGATAATTTAAAAACTTTATTTTTTTAGAAGGAATAATTAGATGATAAATATATTTTGATCGAATTGTAAAAATTTTGATGTTATGGGATAATTAAAATATATTACAATAGATTAATATAAGTTTTTAAAATTGGGTTAGGATAAAAGATACTATGATTTTTTCTAATAAGGAGGAAGTTCATATGGAACGTGGGAGCGGCATTTTACTACATATATCATCTTTGCCAGGTGAATATGGAATAGGAACGCTTGGAAAAGAGACATATAAATTTGTTGATTTTCTAAAAAAATCGGGACAAAAATATTGGCAAATACTACCTATTGGCCCAACTGGCTATGGTAATTCTCCATACTCATCTTTTTCAACTTTTGCAGGGAATCATTATTTTATAGATTTTGATATATTTATTGATAAGAAAATAATTACAAAAGAATACTTATTACAATTTGATTTTGGAAGTAATAGTAAAAAGGTAGAGTACGATAGATTATTTAATACTAAAGAAAGGATTTTGAGAACAATTTTTAATAAGGTATCATCGTATTATAAGGAAGAATTATTTGACTTCAGAAAAAAGAAAGAGTATTGGATTGAAGACTATGCATTGTTTATGGCTTTAAAAAAAGAAAATAATTATAAACCTTGGAATGAATGGGAAGAAGGGATAAAACAAAGAGAGCCCAAAGCGATTAATTACTACAAGGATAAATTATCTGATGAGATAGAATTTTGGATATTTACTCAGTATTTATTTTTTAAACAGTGGGGTGAATTAAAAACTTATACAAATAATCTAGGGATAAAAATCATAGGAGATATTCCAATTTACGTTGCATCTGATAGTGCTGATGCTTGGGTTTTTAGTGACATATTTTATCTTGATAAAAACAAAGAACCTATTATGGTTTCTGGTTGTCCTCCGGATGATTTTTCAGAAGCAGGACAGTTGTGGGGGAATCCAGTTTATCAATGGGATAAATTAAAAGTAAAGGATTATGATTGGTGGATTGAACGGTTTAGGGCTAATTTCAAGTTATATGATGTTATTCGTATTGATCATTTTAAGGGTTTCGAATCTTTTTGGGGAATTCCGTATGGTGATTCTACAGCAGCAAATGGTGAATGGAAAAAAGGACCGGGCACGGATTTTTTCGATACACTTTTTAAAGAACTTGGGAATGTTGAGATTATTGCAGAAGATCTTGGTTATGTCACAGAGGAAGTAATTAAGCTTAGAGACAATTATGGTTTGCCAGGGATGAAAGTATTAATGTTTGCTTTTAATTCTAAGAGTAGTGAAGATATGTATTTGCCGCATAACTATAAGGCTAATTTTGTATCTTATACAGGGACACATGATAATGAAACCTTAGTAGGATGGCTAGAATCAGCAGATCAGGAAATTATTAAATATGCTAAAACTTATTTAGGAATTAAAAATGATGAAGATTTGCATTGGGAGTTTATAAGAGCTATATGGAGTTCTGTGACTACTTTGGCAATTGCACCGATGCAGGATTTTTTAGGATTAGATAATTCAGCTAGAATGAATACACCTAATACATTATATGGGAATTGGGAGTGGAGAATTACACAAAAAGAATTCACAAAAGATGTGGAAGATAAAATAAAAATCATGACACGTTTATACGGAAGATAATATTATATAGTAAATTGCTTAATACTATACTTAAATAGAATACTGAAAGGAAGAGTATTTTGCATGAATAATTACTTAAATATTATAATTAGGACATTAGCTTCATATTTTGCTTTGTTAATTATTACGAGGATAATGGGCAAAAGACAAATATCTCAACTTTCTTTTTTTGATTATACTGTAGGAATCACAATAGGTAATATTACAGGAACAATGGCTATTGATACTACCAAAAATTTTAATTATATGTTAACGGCTTTAATTATTTTTTGCGTTATGGAAATTATTAGCTCTTTTGTATCTCTAAAAAGTCGCATTTTTAGAAGGATTGTGGATGGAAAAGAAACATTGCTTATAAATAAAGGTGAAGTTAATGAAAAAAATCTCTTGAGGGTTAGATTAAATATTGATGAATTAAATTCAATGTTAAGAGAAAAAAAGATATTCAACCTTACTGAAGTTGAATATGCATATTTGGAAACGAGTGGTAAGATTAGTGTTTTAAAAAAACCTGAAAAGCTTTCTCTTTCACCGTCAGACATGGGGATAAAACCTCAGTTCAAAGGAGTTGGGACCATCGTTGTTGAGGATGGTAAAATCATAAATAAAAGAATAATAAAAACTGGTATAACAAAGTCTTGGCTTAAGCAAAAATTATCTGAACAAGGAATTAAGGACATTTCAAAAGTAATGTTTGCTCAGGTCGATGAGTCTGGAAACCTTTTTGTAGATAAATATGAAAAGTAAAGTATTATTTATAAATAGTGAAACCTTACCATTTGTAATTTTTTGACTAATTAATAATTTTATGTTATAGTATAAACAAGTATGTGAAGTAAGCAAAGGTAGTAACGAGCTAATAAGCAAAAACACGCTAGAGTGGGTTTTAGTGAGTTAGCAATCAAAAGTGTGAAACTTTTGTCTGAAAAACATTATGATAGAACTGGGGTCTGTCTAGGATCAAAAGGTCCTAGATTATACTATGCATTTTTTTATGGGTGGTATATAGTGAGCTATTTCTTAGTGAAGCTTAGGCACTCTAACTCTATATTATATAGAGTTAGAGTGCCTTTATATAATAAGCTTTAAAAGGTTGTAACACGCTCTATGCAAGGATTGCAAAACATTGAAACTCGAGGCTTGTTGAGTCTAATACAGGGCAAATAAAATTATTTTAAGGAGGAATTATGAGTACAAGCACAAACAAACCAATTGAATGGAAAGATTGGAAATGGCAAGTAAGACATACAATTAAAGATATTGATAAATTTGAAGAAGTTTTAGGTGTTTCATTTAAGAAAGAAGAAAAAGAGAGGCTTAAAAAAACTATAGCAACATTCCCTTTAGCTATTACGCCATATTATTTATCACTAATTGACGACAAAGATTTTAAGAATGACCCAGTTTTCAAACAAGCGTTTCCTGATGTTAAGGAACTTGTGATAGAATCTTGTGATTTGAGAGATCCTTTAGCAGAAGATACTGATAGTCCTGTTGAAGGAATTACTCATCGTTATCCAGATAGAGTTTTATTTCAGGTTAGTAATGTTTGTTCTATGTACTGCAGACATTGTACAAGAAAAAGAAAAGTTGGAGATATAGACTACATACCAAAAAAGGAAACTTTATTAAAAGGGTTAGAATATATTAAAGAGAATCCACAAGTAAGAGATGTATTATTATCTGGTGGAGATCCCCTTATGTTAGAGGATGATTATCTTGATTGGATATTAACAAAAATTAGAGAGATTCCTCATGTTGAAGTTATTAGAATTGGAAGTAGAATGCCTGTTGTGTTACCTTATCGTATTACAGATGATTTTGTTAATATGATAAAAAAACATCATCCTGTATGGATTAACACGCATTTTAATCATCCAAAGGAAATAACTAAATCATCAAAAGAAGCAGTTAGGAAACTGGCAGATGCAGGAGTTCCAGTGGGAAATCAAAGTGTACTTTTATCAGGAGTAAATGATTGTCCTAAGATTATGAAGAAACTTGTACATCTTCTAGTAAAAAATAGAGTTAGACCATATTATCTATATCAATGTGATCTATCAGAAGGATTAACACATTTCAGAACACCTGTAGGTAAAGGTATTGAAATTATGGAAAGTTTACTTGGGCATACAAGTGGATTTGCAGTGCCTACATATGTTATTGATGCTCCAGGTGGAGGCGGTAAGATACCAGCTATGCCTAATTATATAATTTCATGGTCTACTAATAAAGTAGTTCTTAGAAATTACGAAGGGGTAATCACTACTTATAAAGAACCAGATTCTTATGAACCTGTTTTTTGTGATAGAAAGTGTGATGATTGTAAATTACCTCTTGTGTTAGAAGAAGGAGAAGAACATGAAGCGATAGGTATTAATAAGTTATTATCTGACTATGATAATTCTATTTCGCTAATCCCTGAAAATAATGAAAGACATCAGATGAGAAAATCTTATTAAAGGGGTGGAATAATGGATATAATTGAAAAGATTGATGAATCAATTATTCAGCATGGGAAGCATAATGATAGAATTTATTTAATGAAGCTAGATACTAAAGAGCCAGAAAAACTTCTTAGTTTGTTAGAAGATAAAGCTAAAAAGAATAATTATTCAAAAATATTTGCTAAAATTCCTGCTTGCGCTAAAGATGTTTTTTTAGAGAATGGTTATGTAGTTGAGGCTTATATTCCAAATATGTACAAAGGTAAAGAAGATGTATTCTTTATGGCAAAATATTACAAAAAGTGGAGAAGTCAACAGGATGAGGGTATTATAAAAGTTTTAGAGATATCAAGAGCTAAAGAATCTATAGATGAAATAGATATTAACTTGGATAAAAGATTTCATTATAGAGTATTAGATAAAAATGATGCTAAAGATATGGTTGAAGTATATAAACAGGTATTCAAAACTTACCCATTCCCTATTCATGATTACACTTATCTTCAAAAAACAATGGATGAGAACTTTGTATATTTTGGTATTTTCTTAAATAATAAACTTGTTGGATTATCTTCCAGTGAGATGGATAATAAAGGTTTAAATGTTGAGATGACAGATTTTGCTACATTGCCAGAATTTAGAGGCAATGGATTTGCTATTTACTTACTAAATGAGATGGAAAAAGAAATGAGAAAAAGAGGTATAAAAACGGCTTTTACAATTGTTAGAGCAAAATCATTTGGAATGAATATAACATTTGCTAAAAAAGGGTATACTTATTCTGGAACCTTAATTAAGAATACGAATATAGCTGGAGAGTTTGAAACTATGAATGTTTGGTATAAAAGCTTATAAATAAAGTACAATGGTCAGTAAAAATAATTTGCTGACCATTTGTTTTTATATAAATTGCATTTACTTAAATCAAGTGATATAGTAAAAAAAGGATAATTGTAATTTATGAAGGAGAGATAATAGTGGTAGGAATAGGCACTCTGGTAAATGTGGGAGCAATAATTTTAGGAGGAGTAATAGGATTATTTGTTAAAAATGGGTTGCCAGAAAAAGTAAAGCGTACAATTATGCAAGCGTTAGGGCTAAGTGTAATTTTTATTGGGGTAATGGGTGTTTTGGATGCGTCTGAAAAAATAATATCTTTAGATGGATTTGACCCTATAATGACAATGATATTATGTTTAATTATTGGTGGGGTTATAGGTGAATTAATAGATGTTGAAGATAAACTTGATAAATTAGGTAAATATATTCAAAGTAAAGTAGGTAATACTGGTGACTTTGTAAAAGGTTTTGTAACTGCTAGTCTTATTTTTTGCATTGGAGCAATGGCAATTGTTGGGGCATTAGAGGATGGTTTGTTACAAAACCCCCAAAAATTATATGCAAAAGCAATTTTAGATGGAGTGGCAGCAATTGTTTTTACAACAACCTTGGGAATAGGAGTTATCTTCTCTATTATACCTGTATTTATTTATCAAGGTGGAATTACTCTTTTGTCTAGTTTAATTGAACCAGTTTTAACTGATGTTGTAATTTTTCAGATGTCTCTTGTGGGGAATGTATTAATATTTGCTATAGGAATTAATATATTAGAGATTACTAAGATAAAGATTGGCAATTTATTACCAGCAATATTTATCCCTTTGATAATTGGGATAATAAAATTATTTATAATATGAAGTTTACAAATACCTAATAACATTAAGTATTATGAAAAAGTCATGGAATCATCTATCACTTTTTTGGAAAATGGTAAGTTCTAATTTATCCTTAAGTATTTGATTATATTATTGTATACATAGAATACTTTTAGGAAATGATATAAAAGATATCTAGAGATAAAGGAGATGTTTTTTATGGGAGCAGTAAATAATGCAATGACAGCAGATTTTCTAAGGTCGGCATATGGTGGAGAAAGCATGGCGCATATGAGGTATCTTATATGGGGAGAATTAGCTGATAAAGAAGGTTTCCCTAATATTAGTCGATTATTTAGAGCAATAGCATATGCTGAGTGGGCACATGCTGATAATCATTTTAAAGTTTTGGGCGAGCAAGTTGGTGATTATACTGTTCCAGCAGGTGCAGTATTTGGTGTTGGAGACACTGTTACTAATTTGCAAGGTGGAATTGATGGAGAATTACATGAGATAAAACAAATGTATCCTGTTTATTTAGAAACAGCTCGTTTTCAAAAAGAGAAAGCAGCAGAAAGAGCTTTCCATTTTGCCTTAGAAGCAGAAAAGATTCATGCAAAACTTTTTCAAGATGCTCAAAATGTTGCTAAGCAAGGGAAAGATATGGAGTTAGATACAGTTTATATTTGTCCAGTATGTGGTTATACAGAAGTAGGAGGTCCAACTGAGATTTGTCCCATTTGTGGAGCAAAACATACAATATTTAAAGCATTTGAAAAATAAAATGTATAATTACTTGAGGTCACCTAGGGTGACCTTTCTTAATTAAGGAAGTCCTAATAATATTTGGGTTATTCACGAATAACTTAAACACTTTTTATGTAAGAAAGTTCAACTTTTCAGACAATTGGCACTTAAAATAAGTACCAATTGTAAACACACCAATTTTTTGTAGGGGCGTATCACGATGCGCCCATTTTAATTATGAGTATTCAATCAGCTGGGACAAATCGCGTTGTGAATCTGGCGAAGCCACTTTTGTCCTTTTATAGGATTATAATTAATACTACTTTTTTTAGCTTGTATTTGTTATTATATAAATAACAGAAACGAAACAGAAAATTTAGTAAGTGGTAACAACTAAAAAATAGTAATAAAGGAGTGGACAAGTATGCCAGCTTTTGAAATGGGGTTAGGGGAATTAAAGGAATATAAAGGAACAAATCCGAAACCTAGTGATTTTGATAGCTATTGGGATAATGGATTAAATGAATTAAAAACTTTTGATTGGAAGGTTGAACTTATACCAAGTAAATTTCAAGTGAATTTTGCAGATTGTTTTCATTTGTATTTTACAGGAGTTAAAGGGGCAAGAATTCATGCAAAGTATTTACGTCCTAAAGCTGTAACCGAGCCTCATCCTGCTATAATAGAATTTCATGGTTATTCTGTTAACTCAGGTGATTGGAGTGATAAATTAAATTATGTGGCATTGGGGTATTCTTATGTAGCGCTAGATTGTAGAGGTCAAGGTGGTTTGTCTGAAGATGTAGGTGGAGTTAAAGGTAATACACTTCATGGCCATATTATTAAAGGATTGGATGATAAGCCAGAACAATTGCTTTATAGACAGATTTTTTTAGACACAGCTCAATTAGCTAAAATTATAATGTCTTTCCCAGAAGTAGATGAAGATAGAGTAGGAACAAGGGGGGCCTCTCAAGGTGGTGCTCTTACAGTTGCTTGTGCAGCTTTAGAGCCGAGAATAAAAAAGGCTGCTCCGGTATATCCATTTTTAAGTGACTATAAACGGGTATGGGATATGGATTTGGCAAAAAATGCATATGAGGGAATAACAGAGTATTTTAGGAGATTTGACCCTAGACATGAAAGGGAAAACGAAGTTTTTGAAATATTAGGTTATATTGATATACAGAACCTAGCAAGTAGAATTAAGGCAGATGTTCTATGGGGAATAGGATTAATGGATACTATTTGTCCACCCTCCACTCAGTTTGCTGCTTATAATAAACTAAATGCGAATAAAAGAATGACTATGTATTATGATTATGGACATGAGCATATTCCACAATTAAATGATGAGATTTTTAATTTTTTGTGTAAATTATAATAGAAAGGCGGATGTTTATGGTGTTTAGAGCTAATAAATCAAGATATGATAAAATGATATATAAAAGAAGTGGGAGAAGTGGATTGAAGCTATCATTGATTTCTTTAGGAATGTGGCATAATTTTGGTGGCAATAATATTTTTGAGAATGGAAGAGAAGTTGTAAGAAAAGCATTTGATTTAGGAATAACTCACTTTGATTTAGCTAACAATTATGGGCCACCTCCAGGATCTGCTGAAGAGTCTTTTGGTGAAATACTTAAAAAAGATTTATTGCCTTATAGAGATGAATTGATTATTTCAACTAAAGCAGGATATGATATGTGGCCAGGTCCTTATGGTGATTTTGGTTCAAAAAAATATCTTATAGCTAGTCTTGATCAAAGCTTAAATCGTTTGGGGTTGGACTATGTTGATGTTTTTTACCATCACCGGCCTGATCCAGACACACCACTTGAAGAAACAATGGGTGCTTTAGATAGTATTGTAAAGCAAGGTAAGGCTTTGTATATTGGTTTGTCAAATTATTATGATGAAGAAAATTTAAAAAAAGCTTTAAAAATACTTAAAGAATTAGGAACACCCTGTTTAATTCATCAAGTAAGGTACTCTATGTTTGATAGAAGGGTTGAAGATAAGGTATTAGAAGTTACTGATGAGAATGGAGCAGGGACAATTTGTTTTTCCCCATTAGAGCAAGGATTGCTTACTAACAAATATATAAAGGGGATTCCAGAAGATTCACGTATGGCAAGCTCAAGTGTCTTTTTGAATGATGATAGTTTAACAAAAGAAAGACTAGCTAAGATAAATAATTTAAATAATATTGCAGAGAAAAGAGGGCAAACACTTGCTCAAATGGCACTTGCTTGGGTATTACGCGATAAAAGGATAACATCTGTACTTGTTGGAGCGAGTAAGGTTAAACAAATTATCGATAATATAAATACAATAGACAATTTAGATTTTACACTTGAAGAATTAAATAAGATTGAAAATGTTTTGAGATAAATATATACCAAATATATATTTGGTTTCAGTTTGTAGATAAAATAATAATTTAGGAATTTTCCGTAGATCCGTAGATAAATATATATACAAAAC